>NZ_JBHWGV010000010.1:0-71506 GCF_042732955.1 Kitasatospora sp. NPDC059747
CGCGGGCGGGGGTGGGGGGGGCGGGGCGGGCGCCCCCCCACCCCCCCGGGGCCGCCGGCGAGGCGGCCCACGCCGCCGCGCCCAACGACGACGCGGCCAACGACGACGCGGCCGACGACGGACTGGTGGCGCCGCGACCCCGGGTGAACCCGCGCTGGAACGACGCGAACGTGGCCCGCGCCTCCTCCGGCGACCGCTCCCGCGCGCGCTCGGCCTCCCGGGCGGCCCGCTCGGCCTCCTGTGCCGCCCGGACGACCGGGTCCTCGGACGGTCGCGCGTCCTCGGCGCGCCCGCCGCGGAGACGTTCCTTCATCTGCTGCTTGAGCTGCGGCGCGAGGTTCGCCTGCCGCACCCGCCGGGGCAGTCCGCCCGGGGTCCGCGCACCGGCGGCCGGCTGCTCCCCCAAGACCGTCGGGGCCGCCGGAGCCGCCAGGGCATCCAGGTCCACCGGAACCGCCCGAGCCTCCGGAACCACATCACCGACCGCGACGTCCGCAGGCCCGGCAGCCGCCGCACCCACGGCGGGCAGGATCTCCGCCCGGCGGTGGCGCCCGGTGCCCTCCGAGCCGCCGTCCGGACCACCTGCCGGACCACCTGCCGAGCCGCCCGTCGAACCGCGGCCCTCCGAACCCGGCGGCGGGACGAGCACCGGCCCGCCCTTCGTCCGCGACGCCCGCCGCGGCAGCCCGCCCGGCGTCCGGGCCGGTTCGGCCGCGGACGGCCGCGGCCCGCCGGTGACGCGGTGCTTCCCGCCCGTGGAGCCTCTCGCAGCGCTCGCAGCAGCACCCGGCGCTCCGTCACCCGGAGCCGGACCGGGCACCACCGAGGGCACCTCGGAGGACACCGCCGGGGACACCTCGGAGGACGTCGCCGTGGCCGCGCCTCCCGGCACCGCCACGAGGTCCCGCTGGCCGCGCCGGGCCGTCGCCACCGGACGCCGCCCCGCCTGCGAGGGCTCGGCCGGCCCGTCCGGTGCCTCCGCGAGCAGCTCGCGCGGCACGAGCACGACGGCCGTCGTCCCGCCGTACGGCGAGGGCCGAAGGTGCACCCGGATGCCGTGCCGCCGGGCCAACCGGCTGACCACGAACAGGCCCAGTCGGTCGGTGTCGGCGAGGTCGAACTCCTGCTCCACGGCGAGGCGTTCGTTGATCTCGGCGAGCGCCGGCCCGCTCAGCCCGAGCCCGCGGTCGTCGATCTCCAGCGCGAAGCCGTGCGCCACGACCTCGCCCTGGACGGTGACCTGGGTGTTCGGCGGGGAGAACACCGCGGCGTTCTCGACGAGTTCGGCGATCAGGTGGGTCACGTCGGCGACGGCGCTGCCGAGCAGTCCGGTGCCGGGGAACGGGCGGACCGTCACGCGGGCGTAGTCCTCGACCTCGCCGACCGCCGCGCGCACGACGTCCACCATCCGCACCGGCTTGCGCCAGGCGCGCCCCGGCGAGCCGCCGGCCAGGATGATCAGGCCCTCGGCGTGACGGCGCATGCGAGTGGTGAGGTGGTCGACCTTGAACAGGTCCTCCAGCTCCGCAGGGTCCTCGGTGCGGCGCTCCATGGTGTCCAGCAGGGTCAGCTGGCGGTGCAGCAGCACCTGGCTGCGCCGGGCGAGGTTGACGAAGACGGCCGAGACGCCGCGGCGCAGGTCGGCCTGCTCGACGGCGGCCTCGACGGCGGCCCGCTGCACGGCGTTGAACGCCTGGCCGACCTGGCCGATCTCGGCCTGCCCGAACCGCAGTTCCGGCGCCTCGGCGGCCACGTCCACGGCCTCGCCGCGGCGCAGCCGCCGCATGACGGCGGGCAGGCGGGTGGTGGCGAGCTCGTTGGCGGCGTTGCGCAGGCCGATCAGCTCGCGGGCGAGGCCGCGGCCGATCCGGAAGGAGATGAGCACCGTCAGCACGATGGCGACCAGGCCGGCCGCGCCGGCGATCCCGCCGCGCCACAACAGGCCGGTCGCATACGACTGTTCGCGCTCGGCCATGCCGTCGGCGATGCGGGAGTTGACGGCGGCGAGGTCGCCGAGGGCACGGTCGGCGGTCTCCCGCCAGGAGTCGCCGTTGATGGCCTGCGCGACGTTGGCGGGGCCGCCGGCGCCGACGAAGTCGGCCTCGGCGCGCACCAGCGCGGCCCACGTGTCGCCGCCGCGCAGGGCGATGTAGTCGGCCTGGTCGGCGGGTTCGAGCTCGGCGATGTAGACGGTGTACAGCGCCTGCTGGTTGTGCAGGGCGTCCAGCGCGGTCTGGTACTGCTCGGCGGTGGGCCGGGCGGTGCCGGTGCGCAGGCCCTCCATCGCCGCGTCCTCCTGGGCCAGGTACTCGCGGGCGCGTACGAGCTCGATCAGGATCGTGCCCTGGCGCGGGAGTTGGCCGCTCTGCTGGGCGACGAACGCGGAGCGGAAGCCGAACACCGGCTTGACCAGGTCGCTGTACTGGTCGAGCGCGAACTCCCAGTTGAGCGCCGAGCGGCTCACCTGGGCGCGCAGCGGGACCATCTGGTCGGCGGCGGCGAGGATCTGCAGGAGGCGCCCGCGCTGGGCGGTGGAGAGCCTGCCGCCGATGCGTTCCTTCTTGTCACGCAGGACGCCGAGGTCGCGGTCGGTGTCGGCCTTGGCGCGGTCGTAGGCGTCGCGGGCGGCGCGCGAGCCCGGGTCGGCGAGGCGCTGGACGGCGGCGCGGCGCTCGTTCTGCAGGTCGGTGGCGTACTGGTCGGCGGGGGCGCCGAACTCCTTGTACGTACGGCTGAGCTCCAGCTGGTTCCAGACGTCTCCGGTGGTGGCGATGGTCGCGTACACCCACAGGGCGGTGAGCGCGACGATGGGCACCAGGAGCAGCGCGATGATCTTCGCGCGGATCGAGCTGCTACGCAGACGCATGGAGTCCTCGGTCGGGAAGTGCCAGGCGCGGAAGGGGGAGGGTGGGCGGAGCGGGGCGAGCACACGGGCGGTGGGGAGCCCGGTTCGGGGGTCGGGTACGGATCGGGCCTGGCCGGGGGCCCGGCCACAGGTCTGCGAGAGCCTACTACGCCCTGACCACTCGTTCGAGGGCCGAAATCCTTCTCGTCTTCACTTGCCCCGCACACGTCAGGACGGCGGCGGCCCCCACCGTCCGGGCACGGCCCTCGGTCGCACCCGCGTACGACGCTCTCCGTACGGAGGTACGGCACTTTCCGTACGCCCTTGTGCCGATCTCGTCGCGTCACCGACACAACCCTGGGCAGCCGCGGGACGATCCGATAGTTTCGGCTCCACGGCAGCCGCGAGCGGGACGCGGGCGAGCGCCGGAGGACGCGAACCGGGGAGGAACGTGCGCGAGTTCACCACCCCGGCCCTGGCCGCACCCGAGGCCGCCGGAGGACTCGCCGACTCGCTCTACGACACCGCGGAACGCACCCCCGCCCTCCCCCAGCTGGCCCTGCGCACCGCCGACGGCGCATGGCGGGACGTCACCGCCCGCGAGTTCCGCGACGAGGTCCTCGCCCTCGCCAAGGGCCTGCTCACCCGGGGCGTGCGTTACGGCGACCGGGTCGCCCTGATGTCCCGCACCCGCTACGAGTGGACGCTCTTCGACTACGCGCTCTGGTCGATCGGCGCGATCACCGTCCCCGTCTACCCCACCGCCGCGCCCGAGCAGGTGCGCTGGATCCTCGCCGAGACCCAGTCGGTCGCCTGCCTGGTCGAGGACGAGGACGCCGCGATGACCGTCGGCGCGGTCTGCGACGCCCTGCCCGACCTCAGCGGCATCTGGCAGCTCGACCGCGACTGCGTCGGCGCGATCACCGAGGACGGGCTCGGCGTGCCCGACGCCCTCGTGCACCGCCAGCGCCTCGGCGTCGCCGCCTCGAACATCGCCACCGTCGTCTACACCTCCGGCACCACCGGACGCCCCAAGGGCTGCCTGATCACCCACGCCAACCTGGCCGCCGAGGCCGACGCCCTGCTCGGTGGCTGGAGCGACGTCTTCCAGGACCCCTCCGGCCGCCAGCCCTCCACCCTGCTCTTCCTGCCGCTCGCGCACGTCTACGGGCGGGCCGTGCAGGTCGCGGCGATGCGCGGCGGATTCCGGATCGGCCACGTCCCCGAGGTCTCCACCGACGCCCTGCTGCCCGCCCTGGCCTCCTTCCGGCCCACCTTCCTGCACGCCGTCCCGTACGTCTTCGAAAAGATCTTCCAGCAGGCCCGGCGCACCGCCGAGGACGCCGGACGCGGCGAACTCTTCGAGCAGGCACGGCAGGTGGCCGTCGACTGGGCGGCGGCCAGGGAGCAGAAGCTCTTCGGCCGCGGCCCAGGGCCGAACCCCCGGCTGCGCCTGCGCCACCTCGCCTACGAGCAGACGCTCTACCCGCGGCTGCGCGCCGTCCTCGGCGGCAGGGCGCGCAGCATCGTGTGCGGCGGCTCGTCGCTGCGCCGCGAACTCGCGCTGTTCTTCGCCGGCGCCGGCTTCCAACTGTACGAGGGCTACGGGCTGACCGAGACCTCCGCCGCGATCACCGCCAACCCGACCGGGCGGCAGAAGCTCGGCACGGTCGGCCGGCCGATCCCCGGCGCCTCGGTGGCGATCGCGGACGACGGCGAGGTGTGGGTGCGTGGCGGGTCCGTGTTCGGCGGGTACCTCAACCACCCGCGCTGCACAGCGGAGTCGCTGCAGGACGGCTGGTTCGCCACCGGGGACCTCGGCCACCTCGACGAGGACGGGTACCTCACCATCACCGGCCGCAAGAAGGACCTCATCGTCACCAGCAGCGGCAAGAACCTCGCCCCCGCCGCGCTGGAGGAACGGGTGTCGGCGCACCCGCTCGTCTCCCAGTGCCTGGTGGTCGGCGACGACCGCCCGTACATCGCCGCGCTGATCACGCTCGACCCGGCCGCCCTGGCACACTGGCTGCGCACGAACGGACGGGAGCTGCTGGACCCGTGGGCGGTGCTCGCGGACGAGCAGCTGCACGCCGAGATCCAGCGCGCGGTGGCGGCGGCGAACACGGCGGTGTCGCGGGCCGAGTCGATCCGCGCGTTCCGGCTGCTGCCACGGGAGTTCGGCCTGGAACAGGGGCTGCTCACCCCGTCGCTGAAGCTGCGACGGGCGGCGATCGCGGAGCACTACGCGGCGGACATCGAGGAGCTGTACGTCCCCTGACGTGCCGTCTTGTCCGGTTTGCAGCCCTGTAGTTGATTCGGGGGCGGTTGGCGGAGCCGTTTCGACGGGATTCCCTTGACGGACCGATTGGTCCAGTCCATTGTTTCTCCTCGGTCCGAGTGCGGCGCACCACCTCCCGCTCCCGCCCCTCGGGGAGCGCCCCGGTACGACGGTTCCAGCTTTCGACGGTTCAGCGTTTCCACGGTTCGACGTTTCCACGGTTCGACGCTTCGGCGTCTCGACGGCCACCGCTTCCGTCACGCCCTCCCCACGGGCGTGCTTCCCCCACACGCAGGAGTCTTCACGTGTCCCTGTCCACACGTCTGTCCGCGCACTTGTCCACGCGCCTGTCCACGCGCCTGTCCGCACTGGCGGCGTCCGTGGCGCTCGTGACCGCCGCCGCTCCCATGGCGACGGCCGCGCCCTCCGCCACCGGCTCCCCTTCCGCGGCCGCCGCCCCCATCGTCAACCTGGCCACCAACCCCGGCTTCGAGCTGCCCGCGCCCAACCTGTCCGACTGGGGCGCCATCGCCGGCTGGAACTGCACGGGCGGTCCGGCCGAGGCGGCCGTCACCACCACCGCCCCGCACACGGGCACCTCCGCGCTGACCGTCACGCCGGCGAACGCGGACTCCACCGGCGAGTGCGCCCAGACCGTCTCCGTCCAGCCCAACACCACGTACACGGCCTCCGCCTGGGTACGCGGCAGCTTCGTCTACCTGGGCGCCACCGGCACCGGCCACGACGTCGCCCCCGCCTGGACCGAGACCACCGACGGCGGCTGGCAGCAGCTCACCACCCGGTTCACGACCGGTCCGAACGCGCGCAGCATCCGGCTCTACGTCCACGGCTGGTACCAGGAGGGCCCGTTCTCGGTCGACGACGTGCACGTCGACGGCCCCGCACCCGCCCCGGCCACGCCCCTCGGGTCCGTGCCCACCACCGATAAGGTGGTCTTCTTCACCGTCGACGACGGTTGGACGCGCACCCCCGAGGCGGAGAAGTTCATCGCCGACAACCACCTGCCGATCACGGCCTTCCCGCTGCCGATGCCCGCCGGCACCGACCCCGGCTTCTTCCGGCGCGTCACCGCCGTGCCCGGCTCCTCCATCCAGGACCACAGCGTCTCGCACACCGACCCCACCACGCTCACCCTCGCCCAGCAGCAGGTCGAGATCTGCGACGCCCGCGACGCCATGACCCGCGCCTTCGGCACGGCCCCGACCGTCTTCCGCCCGCCCTACTTCGCCTGGAACGCCGACACCCTGCAGGCGGCGGCCAACTGCGGCATGCGCACCGTCCTCACCGCCGACGCCGACTTCAGCTGGGGCGCCTCCAACATCTGGCACCCCGGCACCCTGCAGCCCGGCGACGTCGTCCTGATGCACTGGACCGACACCCTCGCCACCGACCTCCCGCGCGCACTCGCCGCCGCCCAGGCCGCCGGCCTCAAGCCCGCCGGGCTGATCGACTACCTGCACTGACCCATGGGAAGCGCGCCGCCGCCCCTCTCGTACCCGGTCTCCACCCGAGGAGGGGCGGCGCCGTCACTCGACTCGCCTGCCGATCTTGCTCGTTGACAGGGCGATCGCGGCATGGCTCTAATGGAGGCGTGCAGCGCGGCGTCGGCCACAGAGAAGTGGGCCGGCCGACAGCCGAGCCGACACCTTACTCCGAGGGACGATGCGCGATGAGGACTTTCTCCGCTCCCCTGACCTGACGTACGCGGCCACCCGTGGTGTCCGCGTACGCGTGTGCTTCGCGGCACTCGCGTGTGGCCTTGACTCCTTTACTCGTTCGGAGACTTCACCACACACGTATGCCTATTTCGTTCAACCAGAGTGTCATTGACGAGTTCCGCGCCAACGGCGGGAAGGTCGGCGGGCCGTTCGAGGGCGGCGACCTACTGCTCCTCACCACCACCGGGGCCCGATCGGGGCGGCCACACACCGTTCCGCTGGGGTACGTCCGGGAGGAGGGGGAACTCGTCGTCGTCGCGTCGGCGGGCGGGGCCCCGGACGATCCGCAGTGGTACCGCAACCTGCTCGCCCATCCCGTCGTCCGGGTCGAGCTCGGCACGGAGGCGTTCGACGTGATCGCGGTGCCGGCGGAAGGGGCGCGGCGGGAGCAGCTGTTCGCTGCCGCCGTGCGGGTCGCGCCGGGATACGGCGACTACCAGGCCCATGCGGGGCGGGAGTTGCCGGTCGTCGTCCTGGAACGGCCCGAAACGCCCACACGGGAGGTGCGCAACCTCGCCGACAAGCTCCTGGAGGCGCACACCTGGCTGCGCGCGCAACTGCGGTACGTCCGCGAGGAAGCGCAGGCGCACGCCGCGGGGCGGAGGGCGAGCCTCGGGCTCCAACTTCGGCAGCACTGCCTGGCGTTCTGCGAGGGGCTGACGCACCACCATCGCGGCGAGGACGGAGCGATCTTCCCGGCACTGGCGCGCAGCCATCCCGAACTTGCCGAGACGCTGGACCTCTTGGGCGAGCAGCACCGGGCCATCGGACGGATCAAGGAGGAGCTGGTCGCCCTGCTGGCCGGGATCGAGGTCGAGGAGCCGGAGCGGCTGCGGGCCGAGGTGGACCGGATGGCCGCCGAGCTGGAGGCCCACCTCGCGTACGAGGAGGCCGAGCTGCTACCGGCGCTCGCCGGGATTCCGTTCCCACCGATGCGCTGAGGGGCCGGGCGCCGGCTGCCGGGTGAGCGCCGGCCGTTACCCGGGAGTGGCGGCCGTTACCCGGGAGTGGCGGGGACAGGAGCGGACGAACAGATGACAGATAACAGATTTCGAAATCTGTTATCTGTCATCTGTTATCTGTCACTTGCCAGCCGTCAGCCGTCAGCCGTCACGACTGCGAGAAGACCGGCAGGTACCCGTAGGCCTGGCCCGAGGAGTTCGGGTGGTAGCTCTCGTCGATGGGCCACGTGGTGCTGTGGAGCCAGGTGTCCAGCGAGCCGCAGATCTCGTGCCCGCTGAAGACGTCCCGCACGTCGGCGAAGGTGAAGCCGGCGTTCGCGGCGCGCTTGGCGATGACGCCGTCGAGCACGTCGGCGGCCTCGTTGATGGCGGACCGCTTGGTGTCGCCGATGCCGAAGATGCAGCTGCCGCCGATCTCGTACAGGTGCGGGTACCCGAGGACCACGACGTGCGCGTTGGGCGCCTTGGCGTGGATCGTCGAGTAGACCCGGTCGAGCTGGGCGGGCAGGGTGTTCTGGGCGTAGGCCTCACCGGCCGAGACCGAGCTGAGGCAGGAACTCTCGGAGCTGAGCACACAGGTCTGCATGGTGCTGGCGAAGCCGGCGTCGTTGCCGCCGATGGTGATGCTGACCAGCGTGGTCGAGGAACTCAGGGCAGAGACCTGGCTGTTGAGGACGTCTCCGGTTCTCGCCCCCGAGCAGGCGACGAAACCGAAGGAGGACGGCGAGTTGGCACTCTGCCACAGGTACGGATAGGCATTGGTGCTCCGCTTGCAGCTGCCGCTGTCGCCGAGATAGCTCCCGGAACCGACACCCGCGGAGTACGAGTCCCCGAGGGCGACGTAGTTGACGGCGTCCGCGCTCGCGGACGTGGCTGCAAAGAACGTGGTGAGCGTGAGGAGGGCCGCTATCGCGGTGGCGGCCATGGCACGGGTGGGGCGCAGCATGAAACCTCCTGGCGTGATGTGGGTCACAGATTTGATACCAGGCGGTAGCAAGCTCGGGAAGCGCTCATGCCAAGGATATTGACGGTCAGTCTGACAACGCTGGAGTGAACGCCTCTTCACAGAGCGCGTATTGGCGCTGTTCAGCGCCGGTGCGCGCGTGTACGCACCAGGCGGGCGCCGAGGGACGCGCTTTGGCCGGCCTTAAGCGCACGCTTGAGCGCGGGCTTGAGCGCGGGCTTGAGTACAGGCTTGAGCGCGGGCTTGAGTGCAGGCTTGAGCGACGCGTCGATCGGAGCGTTGAGAGGTGCTCAGAGAGGGATTCCGAGAGGTGCGTTGCGCGATGCCACCGACGGCTCGCTCAGCCGCGCCCTTCCACTGCGCGTGGCAGGTGGCGGACGGCGAACGTCAGTGCTTCGAATAGACGGTGCCCGGGAAGACCTCGCAGCCCTCCAGTGGCAGTTCCTCGATCGTCTCGTTCGCGGCCGCGGGCACGCCGAGCCACCGGACGGCGCACGCGACGGCCGCCCTCGCCTGGCGCAGTCCGGGCTCGCCCCAACCCAGCAGCTCGACCGCGAGCCCGGGGGCGACGAGCAGGCGCCGGTAGTGCCGGCCGGACGCCGGGTCGGCCGTGCTCGGGCCGACCGCCCGCAGCGCCGCGGCCATCCGCACCCGGGCGCACTCGTTCCCGCCGTTGGCGGAGCCCACCCGGTCGTAGAGGTAGCCGAGGTAGTACGGCTGCCCGATGACGGCCTGGGCCTCCTCGGCGGCTTCCCGGGCCAGGGCGGAGGCCGGGTCGCCCGCGTCCTCCGGTTCGAGCGAGCCGCCGGGCAGCGAGCAGATGCCGTCCCGAGGGTTGACCAGGGTCAGCACCCGGCCGTCGGGGGCGAAGAGCCACCCCCACGACTGCTTGACCGGCAACCCCTCGGGCACCTGCTCGCCCGGCCGCCAGGGCCACCCCGCGGAGGGACGCCGGCGCACCTTGCCGAGCAGCTCGGCGACCTCCGCGCTGTACTCGATCCGGCTCATGCGTCCCCCCTTTCGGTGTCGGGCTCGGCCGGGACCGACGGGGCGCGGGGCGGACCTGCGGAGCGCGGTACGGGGCGGAGCGGCGGAGGCGGCGGCGTGGGGTGCCGCGCGCTCCAGCTGTTGATCTTCCCCGAAATCTTCCCCGAACAGGCGGTCGATGAACAGTCCCCAGCTCCACTTGGTGGACGCGGAGGACGAAAAGCCCTGGTCAGGACAGCGGCTCACCTCCGCCCTCGGAGGCGTCGTCCGGACGCTCCCCGGCCCGGCCGTCCCCGGCCGAACGATCGCCGGGCGAACCGTTCCCCGGCGAGCCACCGCCGGCGGGCTCCGCTCCGCCCGCACCGCCGTCGTCGGGCCCTTCCCACGGCGCCGCGCGCCCCGGGAAGGACGGAAGGGGGAAACCGGGCCGCGGGAGCACCCCGGGCGGGAACGGCACGCCCCGCCCGATCGTGTCGGCCAACTCGTCGAACACCTCGTGCGCGCTCATCGGCCGCAGCCGTCCACGCACCAGCGCCCAGCCCCGCACCGGCGGCCCCTCGGGCCCGGCGTCGCCGTGCAGCAGCAGCGCGCCGCCGCCCGCGACGGCCACGCCCGCCGCCAGCGTCACGCAGAACGCCTCCGTGTCCCGGCCGCCCGGGAAGAGCATGCCCGCCTCGACGCACAGCTCGGCCGCCGCGGTGAGCTGCTCGCCGTCCTCCGGGCCGTGGAAGCGCAGCGTCAGGAGGTGGAACCCCTCCCCCGCGCCCTCGGCCAGCGCCACGAACACCGTCGTGGCGTACTCCATGACCGCCACGAGGTGCCGCTGCCCCGCGTCGTCGTCGCCGACCGCCTCCAGGAGGACGGCGCAGGCGAAGGACATCCGCACCCTGGCCCGGTGGTCCTCCAGCAGCAGCGGGACCAGCTCGGCCAGCGGCTCCCCCGCGTAGACGAAGGGTTCGCCGGCCAGCTCGGGGTCGCCCGCGTACGCGACCCGGGCGGCGGGCGTGGCCGGGTCGAGGCCGAAGGCGTCGCAGTAGTCCGCGTAGTCCTCGGCCTCCATGACCCGCAGGTGCACCTCCACCCCCTGCCGGCGCAGCCCCCGCAGCAGGTCTTCCGTCAGCCGCAGGTACTCCCGGTGCGTGAGGCCGCCGAACAGGCCGTGCCCGGCCAGCCCGGTGAAGTCCGCGGCCCGCGCCGGGACCGCCAGGGCCACCGGCACCGGCGGCGGCGCCCCACGCGCCAGGCCACGCCGCCGCTTCCCTCGGGCCCCGGCTCCACCACCGCCGGCCCCACCGCCCGGCGGACGCCCGCCACCTACCCCGCCGGGCCCGGCGCCGCCACGCCCCGGCGCGTTCGCCCGTGGCCCGCTCCAGCGAGGTCCGCCCGCCCGGGGCCCGTCCCCACCGGGGCGGTTCCACCGCGCCGCCGACGGGCGCGCTCGTGACTGCCCGCGCGCCCTCCATGTACCACACGCTCCCGCGAGCGTCTCCACGAGCGACCGCGAGCACCGCCCGCGGACCATCCCCGACACCAGAACCCGCACCGACATGCCGTGCTCCTCTCCCCGACCCACCCGAAGTGCTTCCGGCCGGCCACGCCGACCGGCCACGGACGCGACCGTCCGCAACGAGGAACATACACACCGTCACTGACAATCGGTCGTGCCCGCCCGGTCGCACCGCCCCGGGGTGCCCGGGTCCACGGTTCCGGCCGGGATTGTCGGTGCCGGAGGTTAGGGTCGGGGACCATGCGACTGCTGCATACCTCCGACTGGCACCTGGGGCGCTCGTTCCACCGGGAGAGCCTCCACGACGCCCAGCGCGCGTTCCTCGACCACCTGGTGGCGGTCGTCGAGGAGCAACGCGTCGACGCCGTGCTGGTCGCCGGGGACGTGTACGACCGGGCACTGCCCGGTCTGGAGGCGGTCGCGCTGTTCGACGACGTGCTGCACCGGCTGGCCGCGCTCGGCGTGCCGACGGTGTTCATCAGCGGCAACCACGACTCGGCGCGCCGTCTCGGCGTCGGCGCGGGGCTGATCGGCCGCGCCGGGATCCACCTGCGCACCGATCCGGGCGAGTGCGCCGACCCCGTACTGCTGGCGGACGAGCACGGCCCGGTGGCCGTCTACGGGCTGCCGTACCTGGAGCCGACGCTCGTGCGCGAGGGCTTCGGGCTGGAGCGCGGCGGGCACGCGGCCGTGCTCGGCGCCGCGATGGACCGGGTCCGGGAGGACCTCGCCACCCGGCCGGCGGGCACGCGCGCGGTGGTCCTGGCGCACGCCTTCGTCACCGGCGGCACGCCGAGCGACAGCGAGCGCGACATCGCGGTCGGCGGCGTCGCGGCCGTGCCCGCCTCGGTCTTCGACGGCGTGCACTACGCCGCGCTCGGCCATCTGCACGGCTGCCAGACGCTCGCGCCGCACCTGCGCTACAGCGGTTCCCCGCTCGCCTACTCCTTCTCCGAGGCCAGGCAGCGCAAGACGATGTGGCTGGTCGACCTCGGCGCCGACGGTTCCGTCACCGCCGAGCACGTGGACTGCCCGCGGCCGCGCCCCCTGGCCCCCTTGCGCGACACGCTCGACGCCCTGCTCACCGACGAGAAGTACGCGAAGGACGAGCAGTCGTGGGTGCAGGCCACCCTGACCGACGCGGCCCGCCCGAGCGAGCCGATGGAGCGCCTGCGCCGCCGCTTCCCGCACACCCTTCAGCTGCTGTTCGACCCCGAGGAGACGCCGGCGGAGCCCTCGCAGTCGTACGCGGCCCGGGTCGGCGGGCGGGCCGACCTGGAGATCGCGGAGGGCTTCCTGCGGCACGTGCGCCCGGGCTCCGATCCGGACGAGGACGAACTCGACTGGCTGCAGGCCGGGTTCGAGAGCGTGCGGGAGAGCGCCGAGCGGAAGGCGGACCTGCCCCGATGAGGCTGCACCGGCTCACCGTGACCGCCTTCGGCCCCTTCGCGGGCGCCGAGACGGTGGACTTCGACGCGCTCGCCGCCGGCGGGCTGTTCCTCCTGCGCGGCTCGACCGGTGCGGGCAAGAGCAGCGTGCTGGACGCGGTCTGCTTCGCCCTCTACGGCGACGTGCCCGGCAGTCGCCGGGCCAACCGCCTGCGCAGCGACCACGCCGACCCGCACCGCCTCACCGAGGTCCGGCTGGAGCTGACGATCGGCGGGCGGCGCCTGCAGATCACCCGGCTCCCGGAGCAGCGGCGGCCGAAGAAGGTCGGCACCGGCACGACCGTCGAGCGGGCGCAGACCCTGCTGCGCGAATGGGCGGCGGACACCGGCGACGGCACCCCGGGCTGGCGGGCGCTCAGCAAGTCGCACCAGGAGGCCGGCGAGGAGATCCACCGGCTCGTCGGCATGAACCGCGACCAGTTCTGCCAGGTCGTCCTGCTGCCGCAGGGGGACTTCGCGCGCTTTCTCAGGGCGGATTCGGAGGAACGCGGCAAGCTGCTGCGCCGGCTGTTCGACACCGAGCGGTTCCAGCACGTCGAGGCGTGGCTGGCGGAGCAGCGGCGCTCCCAGGAGGCGGCCGTCCAGGCCGGCCGGCGCCGGCTGCGCGACCTCGCGAGCAAGGCCGAGCAGGCGGCGGGGCCCGGCGCCGAAACGGCCGACGGCTGGGTGCCCGCCGACGACGACCGCGCCGACCTCACGGCGGGCGTGCTCGGGTGGGCGGCGATCCTGCGCGCCGGGGCGGCCGAGCAGCAGGCCGTCGCGGACGCCGCCCTCGCGGGCGCCGAGGCGGCCCACGTGGAGGCCCAGCGCGAGCGGGAGGCCGCCGAGGAACTGTCCGGACGCCAGCAGCGCCACCGGCAGGCCCGCCAACGGGCGGAGCGGCTCGCCGGGTTCGAACCGGAGGCGGCGCGCGACCGGCAGCGGCTGGCGGCGGCGCAGGCGGCCGTCGGCGTGGAGTCGGCGCTGCGCCTGCGCGAGCACGCCGCCGAGGCGCACGGCCGCGCGCAGGAGGCCGAGCACCGGCACCGGGCCGCGCTGACCGGAGACGTCCGCGAACCCGCGACCATGGGGCTCGGCGAGGCCGACGCCGCCGAACTGGCCGATACCGAAAGGCGGTTGCGGGCCGAGGTGGTCCGCCTGGAGGCCGCCAGGGCCGACGAGCGGCATTGTGTCGAACTCGCCCGCGAGCAGCGGGCCGCCGACGAGGAGCGGCTCCGCGCCGAGGACCTCGCCGAGGAGGCCGAGGACTGGCTGGCCGAGTTCGACGGCCGGCTGGTCCGCCTCCAGGCGGAGCAGACGGCGGCCCGCGAGGCCGGCGCCCGCGTCGAGCAACTGGACGGAAGGCGCGTCGAGGTGGCCGCCCGGCTGAAGGCGGCCCGGGAACGCGACGACCTGCGGACCGAGATCTCCGCCGCCGAACCGCGCGCGCACGCGCTGCGCGAAGCCGCCCTGGACGCCCGCGAGTACAGCCAGGACCTCCGCGAGCGCCGACTCGTGGGCATGGCGGCCGAGTTGGCCGAGCAGCTGCGGACCGGCGAGGCCTGCCGGGTCTGCGGCTCGGCCGAGCACCCGGCACCCGCCCTGGCCGCTCCCGGCGAGCGCGTCAGCGCGGCCGACGAGGACCGGGCCCGCGCCGCCCAAAGCGCCGCCGAGCAGGCCGCGACCGACGCCGACCAGGCCCTCACCGCGCTGCGGGTCCGCGAGGCGACGGCCGCCGGAACGGCCGGACCGGACGACGCCCGAACCGTCGCCGACGCCCTCGCCACGCTGGACCGCGAGCATCACGAGGCGCTGCGGGCCGCCGAGGCGCTCGGCCGGGTCGAGCGGGAGATCGGCCGGCTCTCCGACGACCGCGCCCGCCGCCACGACGAACTGCGCGAGGCCCGCGAGCGCGGCGCCGTCCTCACCGACCGCCTCCAGGCCCTCGGCACCGAACAGCGGGAGCTCGCCGCCCGGGTGGCCGCCGCCCGGGGCGAGGCCGCCTCCGTCGCCGAACGGGCCGCAGCCCTCGCCCGGCTCGCCGACGACGTCGCGGCGGCGGTCACGGCGGTCCGCGCCCGCGCGGAGGCGGCGGCCCGGCTGGCCGACGCCGAGGACGAACTCGCCAAGGCCTCCGCCGCGGCCGGATTCCCCAGCGCCGGCGACGCACTCGCCGTCATGCTCCCCCGCGGACAGCGCGAGCAGCTGGAGGCCCGGCTGGACCGGCACCGCGCCGAACTCGCCTCCGTCGAACGCGAACTCGCGCTGCCCGAGCTCGCCGCGGCCGCGGAGCGCCCGGACGCCGACCTGCCCGCCGCCCAGGCCGCGCTCGACACCGCCACGACACGACTGCGCCACGCCCACGCCGCCCAGGCCGCGGCCGGCGAGCGCCGTGCCGCGCTGGCCGCCATCGGTGCGCAACTCGCCGCCCTGGCGGAGGAGCTAGCGCCTGCACTGGTCCGGTTCGAGCGGATCAACCGGCTCGCCGCGCTCGCCGCAGGCACCTCCACCGAGAACCGGCTGCGGATGCGCCTGGAGTCGTACGTCCTGGCGGCGCGGCTGGAGCAGGTCGCGGCGGCAGCGAGCGACCGGCTCGTTCGGATGTCCGGAGGCCGCTACACCCTCGTCCACAGCGACGACCGCGGCACCGGCAACAAGCGCTCGGGGCTCGCCCTGCGCGTCGTCGACGCCTGGACCGGCACCGAGCGCGACACCGCGACCCTCTCCGGCGGCGAGAGCTTCTTCGCCTCGCTCGCCCTCGCCCTCGGCCTCGCCGACGTCGTCACCGACGAGGCGGGCGGCATGCCGCTGGACACGCTCTTCATCGACGAGGGCTTCGGCACTCTGGACGAGCAGACGCTGGAGGAGGTCATGGACGTGCTCGACGGACTGCGCGAACGCGACCGGGCCGTCGGCATCGTCAGCCACGTCGCCGACCTGCGCACCCGCATCCCGGCCCAGTTGCTGGTCCACAAGGGGCGGCACGGGTCGACCCTCGCTCTGGCCGGGCGGGAGGACGCCTGAGACGCGCCCGGAAGGGGCGGCCTCAGCCCGAGCAGGCGATCCGCTGAGCCTGCTGCCAGGCGCAGACCGGGCAGAGCGTGGTGCCCGGGTGGTCGGCGGGCAGCTCGGTCGGCTCGCCGCACAGGACGCAGTCGGCGCGCGGACCGGTCAGCGCCGGGTCGTGCACCAGGGCGGCCTCGGCACCTTCGGCAGGAGCCGGCACGCAGACGGCCGTGTCCTCGTTCGTCTCCGTATCGCTCATGCCGCCTTCCTACTCCTCGCGCCCGGTGTGCGGCAAGGCGGGGGGCGGCTGACGGACGACAGACGACAGCGGACAGATAACAGATGACAGATTTCAACATCTGTCATCTGTTACCTGTTCGCCGCCCCCTGCCCACCGAGCGCCAACCCGCGCCCCACCCGGCCCCAACCCCGCCGCCATCCGCCCCGGGCCCCCCGGCTACGGTGGCCCCCATGGGCCGAGATCTCCACCAGCGCCTCACCGCCGCCCGCGCCGCCGCACCGACGTATCCCGAGGTCGGAGCCACCCGGGGCGGGCCGCTCCCCCACGGGTACGCGCACCTGCGGCGCCGAGTGCACCTGGGCCACGGCCCCGACGTGCTGGAGCGGGCCGGCCGGTACGTCCTCGGCTGGGGCAGCCAGCTGGGCACCGGTTTCGCCGTCCACCCGCACGCGCCCGCCGCCGAAGGGGCCACGGTCCTGCTGCGGATCGCCCTGCCCGGCAGCCGGTGGCCGCGCCTCGTGATCCCCTGCCGCGTCGTGTGGACGGTGGACGAGCCGGACCGGATCGGCTTCGCCTACGGCACGCTCCCCGGCCACCCCGAGTGCGGCGAGGAGTCGTTCCTGGTCTCGATGGACGCCGACGGCGAGGTGTGGTTCGAGGTCGCCGCCTTCTCCCGGCTGGCCGCCTGGTACGCCCGCCTGGGCCGTCCGGTCGCGGCGCTGTGCCAGTACCTGGCCATCGAGCGCTACCTCGCCGCCGTCGCGTCCCGCGTCTGACGTCCGCTCAGCCGCCCAGGAAGGACAGCCGGACGGTCCGGCGCGGGTTGTCCCCGTTCGTGTCGACCAGGACGACGGACTGCCAGACGCCGAGCGCGAGTTGACCGCCGATCACCGGCAGGGTCGCGTGCGGGGCGACCAGTCCGGGCACGACGTGGTCGCGCCCGTGGCCCGCGCTGCCGTGGCGGTGGCGCCAGCGGTCGTCGGCGGGGAGCAGGTCGCGCAGGGTGGCGAGGAGGTCGTCGTCGCTGCCGGAACCGGTCTCGAGGACGGCGATGCCGGCGGTGGCGTGCGGGACGAAGACGTTGAGCAGGCCGTCACGGCCGGCGGCCCGCTCGGTGAGGAACGCGGCGCAGCGGTCGGTGATGTCGAGCGCGACCTCGCGGCTGCCGGTGGTGATCTCGAAGGTGGTGGTCTGGAAGGGGCTGGTGGGGTGGGAGTGGATGTTGTCCGCCATGAGCGCCATCCTGCCGGAAGCCGACCGCCGGTTCGCGCAAGCGCCACTGGAACGAGCACCACTCGAGTGGGACGAGCACCACTCGGCCAAGGAGCTCTCCGCCCGGCGGCACTCGCCCCGCCGACCCGGACCCGTCCGGGTACGACGAAGACCCGACGGTCCTCGTGGTCCGCCGGGCCGGGTGCCGGGGTGCGGGTCGGGCCGGAGGCCGTGAGGCCTCGGGTCCTAGCCGCGACCGCCGAACAGGCTCCGCCGCAGCCGGCGCAGGGGCGCCAGCAGCGACACCCGTACGTGGCGGCGCGGCGACGCCGGGGCGCCGGCGCCGCGCGGCGTCAGCTCCCTTATCAGCCCGAGCGCCTCGGCGGTATCCACCGCCGGGACGGCGGGCGCGCCGAGCACGGCCAGGTGTCGTTCGATCCGGCGGCCGGTCGCGCCGACACCGCACTGGATCGCCGGCACACGGGGCCGAGTCCGCACTTGCATGTGTTCCATCAGTTTTCCCACCCCTACGAGGCGCCAGGGCCGTGAGGCGAAGACTATCCGTGACGGACGGCCTTCGCGCAACCGTCCTTGGTGTTGTGCCACCGTATCGTGCGGCGTCAACTGACGATGCACCAGGGGCCACCCGGACCGGTCACGACTAGGCATCAATGATGGGTGCACGACCGGCCCTCCGTCAGCGGTTTCCGGAGGTACGGACCCGGCGCCCGGCCACGAGGCACGCGCCCGGCGCACGGGATCATCGGGAGTGCCCGGTGGCGCGGCCGGTATATAGGGGTCGCGCGCGGGAGGACGGAGGGGTCGGCACACGGGTCGGCGAAGCACGGGGCGGGGAACAGGACAGGGGCTGGGCAGGGGCTGGACAGGAGCCGGACAGGGGTCGCCCCGGAAGACGGTCCACCAGCACCATGGGTATCACCCCACCGGAGCGATCACCGAATTGGATCATTCATGAAGTGAACACATTCGAGGGATTGACTCCGGCGTAACCTCCAAGCAATATCTCTTTCTACGCGCAGGGCTCGCACGTTGCCCAACTGCGTGTTCGAATGATGAAGGACTCCGGCTCCCCCGAGCCACTGCCCGGCCGCCTCGACGCTGCGGCGGCCAGGCTCGGACGGGTGCCCGGACCGGCGGCCGGCCGTAGAGGGTCGGCCGGGCCGCCACCAGGCTGCCGGTGCCGCCCCCACCAGGGCCCGGCACCGGCGGCTCCGGGTTCAGGGCCGGGCGCAGGACCGGACACGAGGACCGGACACAAGGACCACCGTCCGCCGCGAACCCCGGATCACCCCCGACCACTGCGCAGCCCTTCTCGGCGACCCCGCTCCGGAGCCCCCTCGCCCCGACTGAAGCCCAGCTCAGAGGTCACGTCCGGGCGGTCGGTAGACTCGGCCAGCGTGTCACTCCTCCTCAGCATCGTGCTCCCGGTCCACGGCGTGGAGCGGTTCCTGCCGCGCTGCCTCGACTCGATCCTCGGCGACACCCCCGCCGCGGAGTCGCGCTTCGAGGTGATCGCGGTCGACGACCTCTCCCCCGACGGCTGCGGCGCGATCCTGGACGAGTACGCCGCCCGCGATCCGCGCCTGCGGGTCCTGCACCTCACCGAGAACCAGGGCCTCGGCGGCGCCCGTGCGGCCGCCCTGCCGCTCGTGCGCGGCGAGTACGTCTGGTTCGTCGACAGCGACGACTGGCTGCCGGAGCGGACCGTCAGCGTGGTCCTGGACGAGCTGCGCCACGAGGGCCGCCAGGCCGTCCCCGCCGACGTGCTGGTCACCGACTTCACCCACGTCTACCCGGACGGCGCGACCGAGCCCAACCCCTGGCGCCACGTGCTGCTCGGCTCCCCGCTCGTCGAGGGCTGCACGCTCGCCGAGCACCCGGCGCTGTTCCAGACGGTGATGTCGGTGTGGAACAAGGTCTTCCGCCGCGCGTACCTGGAGGGCCTCGGCGTCGCGTTCGGGCGCGGCTACTACGAGGACATCTCGGTCACCTACCCCGCGCTGCTCGCCGCCGAGCGGCTGCGCTACGTCGACCGCCCCTGCTACGTCTACCGCCGCAACCGGGACGGCGCGATCACCGCGACCGCCTCCCCCAAGCACGCCGACGTGTTCGCCCAGTACGACGCGATCTTCGCGTTCCTGGACCGCCCGGACCGCCCCGGCCGGCCCGTCCCGGAGTCGCTGCGCACGCTGGTCTTCGACCGGACCGTCCGCCAGGCGCTCAACGTCTACGACACCCCCGGGCTCGTGCCGGTCGAGCGGCGCAAGGACTTCTTCCACAGCATCTCCCGGCACTTCGCCCACCACCGGCCGGACGACTACCAGTTCCCCGGCGGCGTGCGCGGCGTGCAGTACCGGCTGGCGGCACGCGGCGCGCGGATCGCCTACGCGGAGCTGCGCCGCACCGGGCGGCTGCCGCGCGAACTCAAGCGCGGCGCGCGGGCGGTGGCGCCGGCGGTGCGCAAGGGGGTGCGCAGCGGTGCCCGGTTCACCGCGTACAACGCGTTCCGCCGGCTGCCGCTGGACGACACCCTCGCGGTCTACGCGGCGTACTGGCACCGGGGTTACGCGTGCAGCCCGGCCGCGATCTACGAGAAGGCGAAGGAACTCGTCCCGGAAATCCGGGGTGTGTGGGTCGTGGAGAACCGCACGCAGGCCGCGGCCATGCCGGCCGGGGTGCCGTACGTGATCGTCAACACCCCGGCCTACCTCAAGGTGATGGCGACCGCCCGGTACTTCGTCAACAACGTCAACTTCCCGCACACGATGGCCAAGCGGCCGGGCACGGTGCACGTCCAGACCCAGCACGGCACCCCGCTGAAGGCGATGGGCATGGACCTGCGGGACCATCCCGAGGCCGCCGACGGCATGGACTTCGACCGGCTCCAGGAGGCCGTCGACCGCTGGGACTTCCTCGTCTCCTCCAACCCGCACACCAGCGAGCACTTCGCCCGCGCCTTCCCCGGCCGCTACGAGATGCTCGACACCGGCTACCCGCGCAACGACCGCCTGGCCAACGCCACCCCGGACGAGGTGCGCGCGATGCGCGAGCGGATCGGCCTGCGTCCGGGCCGCACGGCGGTGCTGTACGCGCCGACGCACCGCGAGGGCCAGGGCGGCTACGTGCCGCTGCTGGACGTGAAGGACCTGGCCCGGCGGCTCGGCCCCTCGTACACGCTGCTGGTGCGCACGCACTACTTCCACACCACCGGCCCGGGGGACCTGGTCGCGGGCGAGGATGCGGCGGAGATCGTGGACGTCTCGGCGCACCCGTCCGTGGAGGACCTCTACCTCGCGGCGGACGTGCTGGTGACGGACTACTCGTCGATGATGTTCGACTACGCCGTGCTGGACCGGCCGATCGTCGTGTTCGCGCCGGACTGGGACGACTACCGGCGGGTGCGCGGGGTGTACTTCGACCTGTTCGCGGAGCCGCCGGGCGCGGTCACGGTGGACGCGGACGGGCTGGCGGCGGCGCTGCTCGCGGGCGACGCGGATCCGGCGGCGCGGGCGCGGTTCCGGGCGAAGTTCTGCCCGTGGGACGACGGCGGGGCGGCGGAGCGGGTGGTACGCCGGGTGTTCCCGGTCGCGGGCTGACGGAGAACGACCGGCAAACGAATGACAGCTGACAGATAACAGATTTCGAAATCTGTTATCTGTCAGCTGTCATTCGTCAGGCGATCGGGGCCGGTGCCGCCGGTACGGCGACCGGCCCCGTCACGGCGGGCTCAGCCCCGGCGGGCGGCCAGGAACTCGTCGAAGGTCAGGTAGCCCTGGTGGTGGGTGTCCATGGCGTGGATGAGCGCCTCGGCCATCGACAGCGTCACGTCGTGGTCGCCCATCTCGTTCGCGACCAGCGCGTACTCGGCCGGAGTGATCTTGCCATCGCCGTTCTTGTCGAAACGGTCGAAGAGCGCCTTGATCTCCTCGGTGCTCTGCATGGTTGCCCTCCTGGGAACTGCGGGTTGTGCGGTGTTCGGACGGGCGTACCCTACCCGGCCCCGGTGCACCGTCCGTGGCGCGGGCCACGCACTGAGGGAGTGGACGGGCTGCGGGGCCGGTGGCGTAGTCTGCGGAACCGATACCGGCCCGGGCTCCTCCCGGGCGCTCGTTCGTCCAGGGAGGGACCATGCTCGATCTCGTCACCAGGCTGGTGCTGAAACCCGTCTCGCGCGGCATCTGGCGGCCGGTCATCGAAGGTGTCGAGAACGTGCCGCGCAAGGGCGGGGTCATCCTCGCCAGCAACCACCTGTCGTTCATCGACAGCGTGGTGATCCCGCTGACCGCCCCGCGCCGGGTCCACTTCCTCGCCAAGGCCGAGTACTTCACCGCCCCGGGGTTCAAGGGCCGCCTCTCCAAGGGCTTCTTCGAGGCGATCGGCGCCGTGCCGGTCGAGCGCGGCACCTACCGCTCCGCCCAGGCCTCCCTGGAGTCCGCGCTGGAGATCCTGGAGGACGGCAAGGCCTTCGGCATCTACCCCGAGGGCACCCGCTCGCTCGACGGCCGCCTCTACCGCGGCAAGACGGGCGTCGCGTGGCTCGCGCTGACGGCGGGCGTACCGGTCGTGCCGGTGGCGCTGGAGGGGCCGGAGCAGATCCTGCCGGTGGGCAAGCGAGTACCACGCCTCAAGAAGGTGACCGTCCGCTTCGGTGAGCCGCTGCACTTCGACGAGCTGCACGGGCAGGCGCGCTCGGCCAGGGCCCGCCGCCAGGTCACCGACGAGGTGATGGCGGCGATCCAACGGCTGTCCGGCCAGGAGGTCGCGGAGGGCTACAACGAGGCGCCGAAGGCGGCGTAGCCGCGGCCGTCGGGTCCCCTCGCCTCACTTTGGCTCGTCAGACGTACCCCAGGCTCCGGACCGGCCCGTCACACGCACCCCCGGCCTCGGGCCGGCTCGTCAGACGTGCCCCAGGACCGCCGGCTCCGGGGCGTCGGGCACCTGGGGTGCCTCGCGGCGCAGCAGGGCCGCGTACCGGCCGTCCAGCGCCACCAGTTCGTCGTGGGTGCCGAGTTCGACGACCGCGCCGTGGTCGAGGACGGCGATCTGGTCGGCTCCGCGCACGGTGGAGAGCCGGTGGGCGATGGTGATCGTGGTGCGGCCCGCTGAGAGGGTGTCGACGGCCTCCTGGACGGCGCGCTCGGTGCGGTTGTCGAGCGCGCTGGTGGCTTCGTCGAGGATCAGGACGGGCGGGTTGCGCAGGATCGTGCGGGCGAGGGCGAGGCGCTGCTTCTCGCCGCCGGAGAAGCGGTAGCCGCGTTCGCCGACCAGGGTGTCGTAGCCCTCGGGCAGGCCGGCGATGGTGTCGTGGACCTGGGCGGCGCGGGCGGCCTCGACGAGTTCGTCGTCGGTGGCGTCCGGTTTGGCGAAGCGCAGGTTCTCGGCGACGGAGGCGTGGAAGAGGTACGTCTCCTGGGAGACGACGCCGACGGCGCGGGCGAGGGTGTCGAAGGAGAGGTCGCGCACGTCCTCGCCGTCGATGGTGACGCGGCCTCCGGTCACGTCGTACAGCCGGGGGACGAGGTAGCTGAGGGTGGTCTTGCCGGAGCCGGTCTCGCCGACCACGGCGAGCGAGCTCCCGGCCGGGACGGTGAGGTCGACCCCGGCGAGCGTGGGGCGCTCCTGCCCGCCGTCGTAGCGGAAGTCGACGCCCTCGAAGCGGACCTCGCCGCGGATCCGGTCCAGGGTCACGGGCCGCGGCCGTTCGGCGATCTCGACCGGGAGGTCGAGGTACTCGAAGATGCGCTGGAACAGCGCGAGCGAGGTCTGGACGTCGACGCCGGTGGAGAGCAGGCCGACGGTCGGGCGGAACAGGCCCTGCTGGAGCGTGGTGAAGGCGACCAGAGTGCCGACCGAGACGATCGGCGCGCCGCCGGCGGCGGTCAGTCCGGCCGCCCAGTAGATGACGGCGGGCATCGCGGCCATCACGATCTGGATGGTGTTCATCCGCCAGCGCCCGGCCATGCTGGCCCGCACCTCCAGGTCGGCGAGGCGGTCGGACTGCTCGGTGAACTCCCGGGCGAGGGAGCCGGAGCGGCCCATCGTGCGCCCGAGCAGGATGCCGCTCACCGAGAGCGACTCCTGGACCGCCGAGCTCATCGCGGCCAGCTGCTTCTGCCGCTCGGTGGTGATCTTCTTGCGCTCGTTGCCGACCCGGCGGCTGATCCAGACGAACAGCGGGAGCAGGAGCAGCGAGACGACCGTCAGCCGCCAGTCGAGCGCGACCATCGCGACGACGGAGGCGACGACGGCGGTGAAGTTGGAGACCAGGCTGGTGGCGGTGGACGTCACCGTGGACTGCATGCCGCCGATGTCGTTCGCGATCCGGGACTGCACCTCGCCGGTGCGGGTGCGGGTGAAGAACGCGAGGGACTGGCGCTGGAGGTGGCCGTAGACGGCGGTGCGCAGGTCGTGCATGACGCGCTGGCCGACGGTGGTGGAGATCAGCGTCTGGAGGACGTTGAACACGCTGTTCACGACGGCGGCGGCGATCATGCCGAGCACGAGCACGCTCAGCAGGCCGGTACGGCCGTGCGGGATCGCGGTGTCCAGGACGGCGCGCAGCAGGAACGGCGAGACGACCGAGACGACGGCGGAGGCGCCGACCAGCAGTCCGACGGTGGCGAGGCGGCCCGCGTAGGGGCGGAAGAGGGCGAGGATGCGCCGCCACTGCGCGAGCGGGCGTGGTTCGCCCTCGTCGCGCGGGGACGGGGTCCAGTCGATTCTGTCGGGCCTCAAGGGCGGACCTCCGGGGGTCGGGCAGCCGGGCGGCCGCCAGCATAGCGAGAGTAGCTCATAGTTAGACTAGCTAATAGTGAGGGTCGCCCTATTCCCGCGGCGCGCGTGGCCGCCCGCCCGATCACGCCGTGTGCCGCGGGTGAACGGGGGCCGCCCGTCCACCCGCCTGGCGCGGCCGACCGGTCGGTCCGTCCGCCCCGTCCACCCGTCCCACCCGCCCGCCGCGCCCGTTCCACCCGCCTGGCGCGGTCGGTCCGTTCCGCGCGGTCAGTCCGTCCGGTAGGTGCGCGCCGCCTTGTTGGAGAGCCCGCCCAGCTTCCCGGACGGCAGTACCCGGGCCAGCGCCACCGCGGCCTTGTACCGCTTGCCCGGCACCGACACCGACCGGCCGCGCCCGAGGTCGCGCAGCGCCTCCTCCACGACCCGCTCGGCCGAGAGCCAGGACCAGGACGGGATGTTGCCCGTGCCCATGCCGGCCCGCTCGTGGAACTCGGTCCGCGTGAAGCCCGGGCACAGCGCCATCATCCGCACCCCGCTGCCGCCGAGGTCGCGCAGCACCCCCTGGGTGAAGCTCACCACCCACGCCTTGCTCGCCCCGTACGTGCCGCGCGGCAGGAACGCCGCCACGGAGGCGACGTTGATGATCGCTCCCCGGCCGCGGTCGCGCATCCCGGGCAGCGCCGCCGTCGTCAGCCGGAGGACCGCCTCGACGTGCACCTTCAGCATGTCCAGCTCGTCCTGGAGCGGGACGGTCAGGAAGGCGCCGCGGTTGCCGAAGCCCGCGTTGTTGACGAGCAGGTCCACCGGGCGGGCGGCGTCGGCCAGCCGCGCCTCGACGGCGCCGATGCCCTCGTCGGTCGCGAGGTCGGCGGTCAGCACCTCCGTCTCGACGCCGTACTTCCCCTGCAGGTCGGCGGCGGTGCGCTCCAGGCGCTCGGTGTCGCGGGCCACCAGGACGAGCCGGTAGCCGCCGCGGGCGAGCCGGCGGGCGAACGCGGCTCCGATGCCGGCGGTCGCGCCGGTGATCAAGGCTGTGGTCATGCCCCCGACCGTACCGACTCGCCGCGACCGGGCCCACACCCAGGGCAACATCCCTGCTCAGCGGACTGCGGATGCACGGCCCCGGCCCGGCTCGTAAGGTCGGACAGGGGCATCGCCCAACCGGGTGATGACATCCGCGCGAGGAGGCATGCCTGATGCTTACTCAGTTCCGGACCGAAGCGGGCCCGGTGTCACCCAGCGCGACGCCGGTCGAGGCCGTCACACTCGCGAGCCTGATGGTGGAGGACGAGGCCGTCGTGACCGACGCGCCCACGTACCGCCCCGACGCCGCGGTCGCGCTGCTGCTCCTGCTGTCGCCCAAGGAGCCGAGCCCGAAGCGGCCCGAGGAGCGGCCGAGCCGGTAGCCCGGCAGCCGGTAGTCGGTGGCCTGCTGGCCGCCCGGTCTACGGCCACGGCGACGGCCGCGGCCACGACACCTGCGACCCACCGCCATCCCCGAGACCTCTCGTGAGCCGTCGAGGTTCCCTCGTGAACCCTCCCGGACTCCGGAAGGAGGACCAGCGCACCATGCCGTTCGCCGAGACACCACTGCGCGACGAGTACGCCGCGGCCGTCGAGCGGATGGCCCGCCGGACCCTCGACGCCCTCCGGGGCGCCGGGGGAACGGCCTCGCTCACGGAGCCGGACGGGCTGCTGGCCTCCTTGCTGACCGACCCGGAGGGCTCCGTACCCGGGGCTGTGCTCGCAGCGGCGCGCATACTCGGCCCGGACCTGTTCGCTCCTCAACTCTTCAACGCTCGTTCACCGTTGGATCCACTGAATCCGTTGGCTCCGTTGGCTCCGTTGAATCCGTTAGATCCGTCGAATCCGTCGAATCCGCTGAAGGAGTCGACCCTCGTGCCGCTGGACGACGCCGCAGCCCGGCTACTGGCCGAAGCCCGACGGGTCTTCCCGCCGCCCGCCGCCGACTCGTGGGACGGTTCCCCGACCGGCCCACCTCCGCCCGCCGACGATGCGAACCTCGTGATCGCCTGGCAGGACTGGGCGGCCTCCGCACTGCTCGCGCGCACACCGTACGGCGGCGAGGCCGCCCCGCCTCCCGCCGCCGTGCCGCGGCCGGGCCCCCGACCGGGCTCGCCCCCGGGCCCGCGCGACTGGCAGGCGTGGTCCGTCCGCATGGCGCAGCTGTCCGTGCTCGCCCTGCCCGGTCTCGACGGCCCCGTGCACGAACTCGCCCGCACCCACACCCTCGACCTCGCGCGCGGCACCGCCCGCTCGATGCTCCGCCGGGACCTTCGCACCGCCGCCCGGCTCGCCCGCTGGCTCGCCTGGGCACGGGCCGACGGCCGTCCGCTACGGCTGGAGGTCGGGCCCGTGCTGGAACGGATCCGCCTGACCGGCGACGGAAGCGCCCGCACGTTGCTCGAACTCGCCATTGCCGAGCGCCTGTTGAACGGTCCGCCGGAACCGGTCCGGGCGAGGGCGGCACGATGACGGCCGACACGCGCGTGCTGGCCACCGCACAGCGCCTCGGCTCGCACGCGCTGGACTGGCTGGACGCCGGCCGCCGGAACGGGTTCGGCCGGCTCCCCGACAACACCGTCGTCGACCTCGCCGACCCCAACGACGCCTACAAGCCGCTCGGCGAACTCGCCCTCGCCGCCTCCCTCATCCTGCGCGACGGCGTGACCGGCCCCGGCGACACCCGCACCGCACACGGCCTCCTCGACTTCGCCTGGGACCAGGTGCGCTCGGGCGACCTCCTGTACGAACGACAGTTGCGCCACCTCGCGATGACCGACCCGCTGGAGACGTACGCCCACTTCGCCCGCGCCGGCTACCGGCACGCCGCGATGGAGGAACTCCTGGACTCGCTCGGCCGGTTGCGCGCGGTCCACGCCGTCGAGGCCGAACCCAACCGGAAGCTGGCCGTCGCCAACGCCCGCCGGATCGTCGGGCTCGCCGACCGACCGGACTGGGCGGCACTCGCCGCCGCCACCTGGCTCGGTGCGACACCGGAGCCGTGGGCCGTCGACTGGATGACCGCCTACCGGATCACCCACACCGTCTTCCACCTCACCGACTGGGGCGCCCGCCCGGACGGCCTGCCGGAACCGGTGCGCGCCTACGTGCGCGACTGGCTGCCCGTCTGGCTCGACGTCTGGCTGGAGATCGGACAGTGGGACCTCGCCGCCGAACTGCTCGCCGTCGACGCGTGCGTCGGCGAACCGGTCACCGGGCGGCAGGGCTGGGACGCGCTGGTCACCGCACAGCACGCGGACGGGCTGCTGCCACGCGACTCCGAACCGGTCGACGCGGACCCGGAACAGGCCTTCCGGGACCACCAACACACGGCGGTAGTGGGGGTGGTGGCCGCCACCATCACCCTGTCCCGCGCGCTCGGCGGCACGCCGGTGGCGACGTGAGTGGGGCGGACAGGAGTCTGTCCGACCTGGTCGAGGCGGCCGGACCGTCCGCGACGGCCGTCACTCTGGCCATGGCGCGCGGGAGTTCGGCGGAGGTGCGGTGCCACGGGCGGCTCGGACGCGCCCCGAGCGCGCCGGACTGCACGCCCGACACCGTCTTCGAACTCGGTTCCGTCACGAAGACGTTCACCGCGCTGCTGCTCGCGGCGCTGGCCGCGAGCGGCGAACTCACGCTGAACGATCCGCTGGAACTCCACCTCCCGCGCTCCTGGCGGCCGTTGACCGTCCGCTCGGGCGGGCCGATCCGACTCCTCCACCTGGCCACGCACACCGCGGGCCTCCACCGCCTGCCGCCCGGCCTGCTGGCGGGCGCCGTCCGGGCCTGGTACAGCAATCCGTACGGGGCTTACGGGGAGCGGGAGTTGAGGAATGCGGTGACCCGAACCACCGTCCGCACCAAGCCCGGCAGCCGGTACGGGTACTCCAACTACGGGGTCGCACTGCTCGGCCGCCTCCTCGCCGAGACGGGTGGTGCGCCGTACGCCGAACTCCTCGCCGAACGGATCGGCCGGCCCCTGGGACTGCGGACGCTGGCCTGCGCGCCGGACACCCCGGACCGCGCCATCGGGCACCGGCGCGGCCGGGCACTGCCGCCGTGGCGGATGCCCGGCCTTCCGGGCGCGGGCGCGGCCCGGGCGAGCGGCGCGGACCTGCTGCGCTTCCTGCAGGCGCATGTCGGCACGTGGCCGGGCGAGTCGGGCGACACGGGGGACGGCGAGCCGGGTGGCGAGCTGGGCGCGGCGCTGCGGGAGGTGCAGCTCCCCCGGCTGCGACTGCCAGGGTCCGGCGGCGAGGTGTGCCTGGTGTGGAACCACCGACGGGCGGGCGACCGGGACCTGTTCTTCCACTCCGGCGCCACGCGCGGGTTCACCGCGTTCGTGGGCTTCTCACCACAGACGGAGAGCGCCGTCGCCGCTCTCGCCAACACCGGGCCGACGATGGACGGGCGGTTCCTGCGGGTCGGGTACGGGGTGCTGACGGAGGTGGCGGGGAACAGATAACAGCTGACAGATGACAGATTTCGAAATCTGTGATCTGTCAGCTGTTATCTGTCATCCGTCGGCTGCCATCCGCCGCTCCCCACCCGCTCAGACCGCAACCGCCTTCGCCCGGTCCGCCGCGATGTGCAGGGCGAGTCCGCCGAGGACCGTGCCCATCGCGTAGCGCTGGATGCGGAGCCAAGCCGGGCGACGGTTGAGGAAGGACGCGATGCTGCCCGCACTCGCCGCTATCAGTCCGTTGACGGTGACCGCCACGACGACCTGGGTGAGGCCGAGCACCAGACTCTGGGCCGCGACGTGACCACGCGCCGGGTCGACGAACTGGGGCAGCAGGGACAGGTACATGATGGCGATCTTGGGATTGAGCAGGCAGGTCAGGAAGCCCATCCCGAACAGCTTGCGCGGCGAGTCGTGCGGCAGTTGCTGCGGCGCGAAGACCGGCGCGCCACCCGGCTTGACAGCCTTCCACGCGAGCCACAGCAGGTACCCGGCCCCGGCGAGCTTGATCGCCGCATAGAGCGCCGGCACCACCGTGAACACCGCGGCGACGCCAACCGTCACGGCCCCGAGGTAGACCAGGAATCCGGCCGCGACCCCGACCAGCGACACCAGCCCGGCCCGGCGGCCCTGGGCGATCGAGCGCGAGACCAGGTAGATCATGTTGGGCCCGGGGGTGAGCACCATGCCCAGCGCCACGGCGGCGATTCCGAGCAGGGCGTGCGGGGCGGCGGCGGGGATCAGCAGGTCCATGCGAGGAGGCTAGGCCGCACTCCGAGCTCGATGCAATGATAACTTTGCGCTCGGTGCAATCAGCGCAATCCCGCCGAGCACGACCGACACGGAGGGCCCGTCGATGGACGACTACCGGCTCATCGCCGACGAGATCGCCAACGCCATCACCGACGGACGGCTTCGCCCCGGGCAACAGCTCCCCACCCAACGCGCCTTCGCCCGCCGCCGCGGCATCGCCGCCTCGACCGCCGGGCGCGTCTACCGGGAACTGGCCCTCCGGGGACTCACCACCGGCGAGGTCGGCCGCGGCACCTTCGTCCGCGCCGACCAGCGGGCACCCGGCCCCCACATCCCGCTCGCCGAACCGGCCGGGGCACCCATCGACCTGGAGCTCAACTACCCCGTCGTGCCCGAGCAGGCGCTGCTCGGCGCCGCCCTCGCACCGATGCTTCGGGCGGACGCACTCGACGCCGCGCTGCGCCCGGTGGGGGCAATCGGGACGGCCGCCGCCCGCCACGCGTTCGCCCAGCTGGCGTCCGGGCCGCACGGCTCGCCCTCGTGGCAGGCATCGCCCGAGGACGTGCTGTTCGCGGGCAACGGCCGGCAGGCGGTCGCCGGCGCGCTCTCCGCGCTCGTACCGCCCGGAGGGCGGCTCGGGGTCGAGGCGTTGACGTACCCCGTGGTCAAGGCCGTCGCGCAGCGGCTGGGGATCACTCTCGTACCACTGGCCGTCGACGAGCACGGCCTCCGGACCGGCGCCGTCACCGCCGCGCACCGGGCCGCGCCGCTCAGCGCCGTCTACCTCCAGCCCCGCCTGCAGAACCCGCTCGGCGGAAGCCTCCCACCCGAGCGCCGGGCAACCCTCGCCGACGAGCTGCGTCATCTCGACCTGCCCGTCATCGAGGACGCCATCTGGTCCTTCCTGCGACCCGACCTCGTGCCCCTCGCAGCCCTGCTGCCCGAGCGAACGATCCTGGTGGACAGCGTCTCCAAGCGCCTGGCCCCGGGCCTGACCACCGGGTTCGCCGTCGTCCCCGGTGCATTCCGCGACCGGATGGCCGCCGCACTGCGGTCCGGCGGATGGACGCCCAGCGGGTTCGCGCTGGAGGCGGTCGTCCGCTGGGTCGGGGACGGCGCCGTCGCGGCGGTCGAAGCGGCGAAGCGCTCGGATGCGACGGCGCGGCAGCTACTCGCACGGGAAGTGCTGGCAGGACAGCACCTGCGCGCAGACCCGTGCTCCTACTACGTGTGGTGGGAACTGCCGGCGGCGTGGCGGGCGGAAACGTTCGTGGCCGCCGCGGCGCGCGAGAGCATCGCGATCACCCCGGCCGCAGCCTTCGCCGTGGACCCCAGGGTGTCTCCGTCCGCTGTCCGGGTCGGCCTCGCGTCGCCGCCGGTCCCGGTCCTGGCACATGCCCTGGAGACCCTCGCCAGGATCGCCCGGAGCACGCCGGAGGAACTGCTGGAGTGAGGGCCGACGGGCGACGACGAACAGCTGACAGATAACAGATTTCGAAATCTGTTATCTGTCAGCTGTCATCTGTTACCCGTCGCTCGCCACTACCCCGCGCCCGAGCCCCCTCACCACGAGCCGACCGTCAACCGTCCGCCCGCGCACCACTGTCAGAACTGCGCGCCACCGTGTCAGCCGCTCCGCCCGCGCCGACCGCGCGCAGGCGCGAGGCGGCGGTCGCGGCCAGTTGCGGGGCCAGCTTGGCCACGTCCCGGGAGCCCACCACCGCGATGAGGCTCGGCAGCAGCCACCGGACCGGCTGCATGCCGCGCAGCCAGGCCTGGGCGTAGACGTGCGCGGAGCGCCGGGCGATGCCGGCCACGATCCGGTCCACGGCCGGCTCCAGCGGGTAGGTCTTGTTGGCCGGCCACGGCAGGCGGCTGCGCATCTGCTTGAGAACGACGTCCTCGTCGGCACCGCGCACCATGTCCGTGTCGGTCCAACTCAGGTACCCCACACCGACCTTGACCCCTTGGTAGGCGACCTCGCCACGGATCGAGTGGGCGAACGCCTCCACCCCCGACTTGCTCGCGCAGTACGCGCTCATCAGCGGCGACGGCGTCAGGGCGGCGAGCGAGGCGATCTGGAGCAGGTAACCGCGGCTCTCGATGAGGGCGGGGAGGAACGCCCGCGCGGTGGCCACACTGCCCAGCAGGTTGACCTCGATCACCCGGCTGAACGCCCGGTGGTCGCTGTCCACCAACGGCCCCCCGATGGCGATCCCGGCGTTGGCGACGACGGTGTCGATCCGGCCGTAATGCTCCTTGATCCGCCGGGCGGCGTCATCGAGAGCGTCGAGGTCGGTGACGTCGACCTCCCACGTGGTCGCGGTCGGGCCGCACTGGGCGGCGACGTCCTTGAGTTCGGCCGGCTCCAACCCGAGCAGCGCGACCTTCGCCCCACAGCGCGCGAGCTTGCGCGCCAACGACGCACCGACACCACGGGCGGCCCCCGTGACGACGACGACCTGGGCGGACAACGGCGGTATGGCGTTCATGCGACGACGCTCCTCTCGGAGTCGAAATCATCGGAATCGGAATCGGAACCGGAGACGGAACCGGGGGCGGAATCGGCGGCAGGACCGCTGTCCGCAGTCAGATGGGCCACGGCCATTCGGTGGATCTCCGCCGCGACCTCGACCGGCCGTTCCAACGGCGACATGTGACCGACCCCGGGAAGCAGCAACAACCCCTGCGGGTCGCGCAGTTCGGCGACCATGCGGTGAGCGTGGACCGGTGGTGTCAGCCGGTCCGCCGTGCCGGCGATGACCGACGTCGGCGCGGCGAGGCGGCCGAGTCCGGCGAAGACGTCCAGCCGTCCGAGGACACCCGCCCAGCGCGCGCGGACGGTGGTCGGGCAGGCGTGCACGATCCGGGCCGTCGCCTCGACCCGGCCCGCCGCCGAATCCGGCCCCATCGTCGCGAACTTGAGCGCCGCACGACTGACCGCCGAGACCGGACCGAGCGGCATCCGGGAGTGGAGCAGTCGGCCGTGCAGGAAGCGGCGAAGCCCGGCCGGGCGGAACGACTCGGGCAGGACGGCGAGTTCGTCGAGCAGCCGCCCGGGACCGGTGGAGACGAGGACGGCGGCGGCGGTGCGTTCGGCGACCTCGGGCCGTCCGCCGGCCGCCATGATGGTCATCCCGCCCATGCTGTGGCCGGCGAGGACGGCCCGCTCCCCGGCCGGGACCGTCCGGGCGAGGACGGCGGCGAGGTCATCGGCGAGTGCCCGGGTGGAGTAGCGGGCCGCGCTCGGCGGGATCTCGCTGTGCCCGTGACCGCGCTGGTCGTAGGCCACGAGCCGGTAGCGGTCGGAGAGTTGGCGGATCACCGGCGCCCAGAAGGCGGTCGAGCAGGTCCAGCCGTGGGCGAGCACGATGGTCGGCGCCCCGGGCTGGCCGTGGATCTCGACGTGCAGGCGCAGCCCGTCGGCGGAGCGGACGGCCAACTCCTCGACAGGCGTGGGCGGTACGCAATCGGGGGAAAGCTGCGGACTCATGCTGACACTCCCTGGGCGGTCATGGCCTGCGCCGAGTCGGACGCGGTGGCCGGCGTCGCGCGCATGATGAGCTCGTACTCGCCGAGGTCGACCTTGCGGGTGGCGCGGCGGAACGCGGTGGTGGAACCGGGCCACAGCACGGTGTTCTTGCCGTTCTGGTCCTGGTACCAGCTGTGGCAGCCGCCGGTGGACCAGACGGTGCGGTCCATCCGGTGCTGGAGTTCGAGGTTCCACTGGCGCTGGGCGCGGGCGGTCGGCTGCATGGCGGCGGCACCGATCGAGCCGAGCGTGGTGAGCGCGTCGACGACGTAGTTCAGCTGGGACTCGATCATGAGGATCATCGAGCTGTTGCCGAGGCCGGTGTTGGGGCCGATCACGAAGAACAGGTTCGGGAAGCCGCGCACGGTCGAGCCGCGCAGCGCCTCCATGCCGTCCTTCCACTCCTCGGCCAGGCTGGTGCCGTTCGCGCCGAACACCCTTGCCCCGATGGGCATGTCGGTGACGTGGAAGCCGGTGCCGAAGACGATGGCGTCCACTTCGTGCTCGCTGCCGTCGGCCGCGACCAGTGTGGAGCCGCGCACTTCGCGCAGGCCGGAGGCGACGACCTCGGTGTTGGCGGCGGCGAGCGCCGGGTAGTACGTGTTGCTGAGCAGGATGCGCTTGCAGCCGATCCGGTAGTCCGGCGTGAGCTTGGCGCGCAGCCCGGCGTCGGGGACGCCCTGGGCGATGTGGTGTTCGGCGAGCCGCTGGACGGCGCGCAGCAGGCCGGGCCGGCGGACGAAGGCATCGACCTGGAGCTCGCGGAGCGCGAAGAGCGTCCCCCTGCGGACCTTGCCGGTCACCGGGAACCGGCCGTGCAGCCACTTCTCCAGCTGGGTGATCTCGCGGTCACGACGGGGCAGGACCCAGGCGGGCGTTCGCTGAAAGACCGTCAGCTTGCCGACCTTCGGCTGGATCGACGGGATGATCTGGGCGGCGGAGGCTCCGGTGCCGACCATCGCGACGCGCTTTCCGGTCAGGTCGAAGTCGTGGTCCCAGCGGGAGGAGTGGAACACCTTGCCGGTGAATGCGCTCAGGCCGGGCAGGTCGGGGATCTGCGGGTCCGCGAGCGGGCCGGAGGCCGAGACGATGGCGTCGGCGGTCCACGTGCCGGCCGTGGTGGTGATCCGCCAGCGCGTGTGCTCGCCCTCCCAACGGGCCTCCAGCACCTCGGCGTTGAAGCGCAGGTGGGGGCGGAGTCGGAAGACCGTGGCGACCTTCTCCAGGTAGGCGCGAATGTCGGGCTGGCCGGAGAAGCTGCGCGGCCACTCGGGGTTGGGCGCGAAGGAGAAGGAGTAGAGGTGCGAGGGGACGTCGCAGGCGCACCCGGGGTAGCTGTTGTCGCGCCACGTGCCGCCGACCGAGTCGGCGCGCTCCAGGACGACGAAGTCCGTGATCCCGGCCCGGCGCAGCCGGACGGCGGCACCGAGGCCGCCGAAGCCGGCACCGACGACCGCCACCCGGACGTGCGGGACGGCCTCGGCCGCCTCTTCGTCGACGACCTCGACGACCTCGACGTCGCCGGCGAACGCGACGGCCTCGACGAGCGAGACGGCCTCGGCCGCTTCGACAGCGCCGGCGTCTTCGGCGGCTTCGGACGCCTCGGGGGCGGCGGACGCGCCGGGCCGGGGGCGCTTGGTGCTGGATGCCATGCGGCGTCCTCCTGAGGGTGGGGGCGGTCGCGTGCTCTCCGCCAAGAGGAACTCTCCCGGACGTTCTGCCCGGAATCCCGATAACCATGCCAGCAATCACTGGCATGGTTGGCAGGGTAGCCCTTGCCGACAGCGCTGGGAAGACGGCCGACCGCCCCGATTCCGGCGGCGACCGCGGCGGACCGTCCTATGCTGATCGCCGTGGACAAGGCCAGAGCTGCTGCGGACGACAGAAAACGCGAGTACCGGGTGGAGGAACTGGCCGAAGCGGCCGGCATCACCACCCGCACGCTGCGCTTCTACCGCGAGCGCAAACTGCTCCAACCGCCGCGCAAAGAGGGCCGCATCGCCTGGTACGGAGAGGAGCACCTGGCCCGCCTGCGCATGATCGGCGAGTTGCTCGAACGCGGACACACCCTCGGCGGCATCACCGAACTCATCGGCGCCGGCGAGAGCGGGCGGGACGTCGCGGAACTGATCGGCCTGGAAGCGGCCATCATCGCGCCCTGGTCGGACGAGACGCCGGTGCGCCTAACCTGGGACGAGCTCAAGGACGGCTTCGGCGACCAGCTCACCGAGGAGAACACGGCCGAATCCCTCGCCCAGGGCTACATCACTGTCACCGACGACGGCATCACCCACATCAGCCGCCGCCTGATGGACGCCACGACGGCGCTGGTCGCGGAGGGCGTACCGCTGTCGGCCGTCCTGGACGCCAGCCGGCGTACCCAGGCGCACGTCGACGCGATCGCCGAGATCTTCATCAACGTCGTCACCGACCACATCCTCGGCGCGCTGTCCGCCGACTCCCCGCTGCCCCCCGGCGAGGCCGCCCGCCTCACCGAGCGCATCCTGCGGGTCCGCCCGCTGGCCCGGACGGTCGCGGACGCCCAGTTCGCGCTCGCGATGGACCGCCGCGTGCACGCCGAGTACGACGAACTGCTGCGCCACCGAAGGGAGAACGGCGCGGAGGGCTCGGACGGGAGCGAGGACGGGAGCGAGGACGGGAGCGAGAGCGGGAGTGAGAGCGGGAGTGAGAGCTGCGGCAAGGACGGCAGCGAGGACGGCAGCGGCTCCGACGCGTAGCGCGCACGCGTGACGGGCAGGAATTCCCGCGCCCTGACCGCCCGTTGGACCGTCGCCGGAGGAAGCCGCCCATGCCCGGACACCTGAGCCGCCGCGCCGCCCTCGGTCTCGCCGCCGGACTCACCCCGGGCCTCGCGCTCGCCGCCTGCGGGGCCAACAGTCCGTCACGGGCGGCGAGTTCGGCCGGCACGCGGACGGTACGGCACGCGCGCGGTGAGAGCACCGTGCCGGCCCGGGCCTCCCGCGTGGTCGTGCTGGACACGGACGCGCTCGACTCGGCCGTCACTCTCGGGATCATCCCGGTCGGCGCGACCACCGTCAGCGACGGCGCGGGTTTCCCCGGCTACCTCCCGGGCGACCGGCTCGCGGACACGAAGGCCGTCGGCGCCATCGGCCAGCCCAACCTGGAGGCGATCGCCGCGCTGCGACCGGACCTCATCCTGAGCAACCAGGTGCGCGACGACAAGCGGTACGACCAGCTGGCCAAGATCGCGCCCACGGTGCTGTCCAAGACCACCGGACCGACCTGGAAGGAGAACGTCCGGCTGCACGCCGAGGCGCTGGGGCGGCAAGCGGAGGCAGCGACGACCGAGGCCGCGTACCAGGCGAAAGTGCGGGACCTGATCACCGCGCTCGGCGGACCGGCCAAGGCCGCGGCCACCAGGGTCGAGATGGCGCGCTTCCTCGCGGGCGCGCCGACCAGGCTCTACCTGAACGACACCTTCGTCGGTTCGCTGTTCAAGGACCTCGGAGTCGGCCGGCCCGCCAACCAGGACAAGCCCGGGTTCTCGCTGGAGATCAGCCCCGAACAGGTCGACCAGGCCGCGGCCGACGTCATCTTCTATTCGGTGTACGGGGACGCCGCGAAGTCCGACCAGCCGAAGATCCTCGGCGGCGCGCTGTGGAGGAACCTCGACGCCGTCCGCAACGGCCGGGTGTTCCAGGTGGACGACGGGCTGTGGATGCTCGGCATCGGGTACACGGGAGCCGGGCTGATCCTCGGCCAGATGCGGAAGGACCTCGTAGGCGACTGATGGGCGACAGGTGACGGGCGACAGCCAACCGCCGACGGCAAACAGATGACAGACGACAGATAACAGATGTTGAAATCTGTCATCTGTTACCTGTTCGCCGTCGCCCGCCCCACCACCGCCCCCTCACCTCCCTCACCCCCCTTGGCCACTCCTCCAATCACCCCTCCCCCACCCCTCGACTCCACCGGGTGATCAAACGATTACCGTCACACCGCCGTCACCTCTACCGTCTAGGCTCACCCGCAGGTCGCTGTCACCTGGTCGGGCCGGAGACGGGAGGCGGGCGCCCGTACCGGTTCCGCAGAGGAGGCCTGCACCGTGTCCGTGGCCGTGAACTTCCGCATGGCAACGCAACTGACGGGCAGCCGGGTGCTGCTGTGGTCACTGCTCGGCCGGCTGCCGAACGCGATGAGCCCGATCGGCACCCTGTTGCTGGTCAGCCGGAACACCGGCAGCGTGTGGTCCGGCTCGCTGGTGGCCGGGGCCCTGGCGGGCGGTCAGGCGATCGGCGGTCCGATCGTCGGACGGCTGGCGGACCGGCGCGGGCAGCGCACGGTCGGACTGGCCGCCGCCCTGGTCAACGCCGCCGCCCTGGTCGCCCTGGTCGCCGCCTCCGAGCACGGGCTCGCGCTCGGCTGGCAGATCGCGCCCGCCGCACTGACCGGCCTGTCCGTCCCGCTGGTCGGCCCGCTGTCGCGCAGCCGCTGGGTCCGGCTGTCGGCCGGTGAACCGGAGCTGACCTCGGCCATGCTGGCGCTGGACGGGATCGTCGACGAGGTGAGCTTCACGGCCGGCCCGGCACTCGTCGGCATGCTCGCCACCGCCGTCTCCCCGTCCGCCGGGATGCTCACCGCTGCCGTGCTGTCCGGCGTCTGCGCCACGCTGTTCGCCCTGCACCCGACCGCCGAGACCGCCGCAACCGCCGCAACCGGTGTGCCGATCCCGGTCCACGCCCAATCCCAGTCCGCCGAGCGCCTGTTCAACACTCCCTACCTCCTCCTCATGGCCGGGATGGCGCTGCTGGGCGCCTGCTTCGGCTCGGTCCAGGTCGGCATCACCGCCACCACCGAGGCGCTGGGCCGGCCGGGTTCCGCAGGGCTGTTGTACGGATTCCTGGGCTGCACCAGTTCGATCGCGGGCGTCGCCACCGCGTCGCTCCCCGCCCGCTGGGGCCTGCCGCCGCGCCTGCGGGCGGGCACCGCACTGCTGTTCACCGCCTCCTGCGTCCTGTTCTTCGCGGACGGGAGCCTCGTGGCGCTCACCGCGGCCGTCGGCTTCCTCGGGGTCGCCGTCGCGCCGCAGATGATCACGATGTTCGGCCTGGTCGAGCGCACGGTGCCGGCCGCCCGTCTCGGCGAGGCGATGGCAGCGCTGGTCAGCGCGCTCATCCTGGCCCAGTCGGCGGGCACCTTCGTCAGCGGCTGGGCGGCCGACCACTTCTCGCCGGGCGCTCCCTTCGCGGTCACGGCGGCCGCCGCGGCGACCGCCCTCGTCCTCACCGCCTGCACCGCGACCGAGCACCGATTCCGGCGCCGGCACTCGACGCCGCCCGCGCCCGTTGCCGCGAAGGCCGCGTCGCCCGCCGCGTGAAACGGCAGCGGGGGCGCCGGTGGTCATCCCACCGCCGCCCCCGCCGGGGAACACCGCGTCCCCTCCTGCATCACCGCAACCGCATCAACGCAACCGCATCAACGCACCTGCATCACAGCACCAGCTTCACTGGCCCCGCGTCACTGCACCGCGGTCGCCGCGCCACTGTCACCGCACCGCGGCCCACGCCACTTACCTGACGTACCGTCAGTTGACGTTCACCGCAGTCCACGTGGCCGCGACCGCGTTGTACTCGGCGCTGTTCGCCCCGTACAGGTCGGTCGCCGCGCTGAGGGTGGCCGCACGGGCACCCGCGTAGTCGGTGGTGGAGGTGAAGTAGGTGGTCAGCGCGCGGTACCAGATCTGGGCCGCCTTGTCGCGCCCGATGCCCGCGAGCGTCGAGCCGTCGTACGTCGGGCTGTTGTAGTCGAACCCGTTGATCGACTTCGCGCCGCTGCCCTCGGACAGCAGGTAGAAGAAGTGGTTCGCCACACCCGACGAGAAGTGCACGTCGGAGTTGCCGACGTCGGCGGACCAGTAGTCGGCCGACGAGCCGTCCTTGCTCGGCTGGTCCATGTAGCGCAGCGGCTTGCCGTCGCCGTTCAGGTTGATGAGCTCGCCGATCCAGTAGTTCGGCGGGTTCGAGGGCAGGTTGGCGTACCACTCGACCATCGTGCCCATGATGTCGGAGGTGGCCTCGTTGAGGCCGCCGGACTCACCGGAGTAGTTGAGCGCGGCGGTCGCGGCGGTGACGCCGTGCGTCATCTCGTGGCCGGCCACGTCGATCTCGGTGAGCGGGTGGGTGTCGCCCTGGCCGTCGCCGTAGGTCATGCAGAAGCAGTCGTCGCTCCAGAACGCGTTGACGTAGTTGGAACCGTAGTGCACGCGGCTCGCCGCGCCGACGCCGTCGTTGCGGATGCCGTTGCGGTTGAAGGTGGACTTGTAGAAGTCCCACGTGGTCGCGGCGCCGAACTGGGCGTCCACGGCGGCGGATTCGCGGTTCCCGGCGGTGCCGTCGCCGAAGCTGTTGGTGCTGTTGGCGAAGAGCGAGCCGTTGCCGCTGGTGCCGTTGCTCATGTCGCTGGTGGACTGGCCGCCGCGGGTGTCGTCCTTGAGCGAGTACGAGGAGCCGCTCTGGGCCGTGTTGAGCTGGACGTTGCCCACGAAGACGCCGTTGCCGGTGCCGGCCGCGGTCTCGATCTTCTCGTGGGTGGACAGCACCGCGCCGGTGGCCGCGTCGGTGACGAGGACCTGGCGGCTCGGGGTGCCGTCGGCGCGGGTGCCCTCGACCTGGACCCGGTAGGCCAGGCGGGGGTTGCCGTCGCTCGCCCAGACGACCAGCTCGGCGGCACCGGCCTGGTGCACGTCGGCCATCGGGGACTCGTCGGCGTCCAGCGTGACGCCCACGGTGGCGCGCACCGCGCCCGCCGCGTTGTCGGCGGCCTTGTCGGCCGGGATCCGCGGGGTGAGGCTCGGCAGGCTCAGCTGCGCCGCGACCGCCTTGTTCACGGACTTGACCGCGCCGTCCTTGGCCTGGTGGACCACCAGGTCGCCGCCGATGACGGGCAGGCCGGCGTAGGTCCGCTCGAAGCGGAGGTGGCGGGTGCCGTCGGCGTCGATCACCGCGTCCTTGGCGACCAGCTTCTCCTGGTCGCCGAGGGCGAGCTGCTTGGCCAGCGGGCCGGCCTCGCCGTTCGCCACCGCGAGCACGGTGGCGTGCTGGTGGGCGGCCTGCGCCTGCAGCGCGGCGGTCGGGGCGGCCTGCGCGGCCGTGGTGCTCACCTGGATCACGCCGGTCAGCAGGGCCGTGGCCGAGAGCACGGCGACGGCTGCGAGCTTTCGCTTCACGTACGAGTCCTTCCGGGAAACCGCGTCTGTGCGCGGTCGCACCGCGTCCCGGGGGCCGGGGTCGGCACCTGTGGGGCGGGACGGGCACTGGCGTACTGGGCCCCGTTGCGATCGAACGGCAGACCACCGAGGGGTGGGGGTGGGGGCTGCCGGCGGGGGCTGTCAAAAAGCATGACAACCCGACAAGCGTTTTGACAGGTCTACTTCATCAAGTGGCCAGGTCCCGCCAACCTGACGGACATCCAGCGACACGGACAAACCGGGGAATTCCACCCGCCCTTGCAGTGGGTTACCACTCGAACGATGTCCGCCGGCCTGGGCCGATGTCACACCGACCAGTCCACCGGTGGGAGATGACGGGTCGCCGGGCGAGTTTTACACGCCTGTAAAACTTTCGATACGGAGTCTTGACATCCGCTTGGCGAGGTCCCGCCACCGGTCGCGCTTGTTCGCGGTCGAGGCGTCTGCTAGCCCCGCTGACTTGCGTGTTCGCCCGACTCCGGTGCGCAGTCGGCGAGTTGGGGAATCATCGAGATTTCCCGCGATGGTCCGTACCAATGCTGCCGGAACGACTCCCGAGGGCGCAGCTGCCCCGCCTGGTGCAGCGAGCGGGGCGCCCCCGTCCGGTCATTCGGTCGGCGGCAGCGCGAACAGGTCGCGGCCCTCGGCGAATTGGGGGAGCACGATGTCCTGCAAGGGCTCGGGGTCGCCCAGGACGATCTGCTGGATCTCGCCGGCGGGCGAGAGACCGTCGGGCCGGTCGAGGACGCGGCGTCCGGGCAGCGGCCCGCACCTGCCGGCCCCCGCGTCCCGCAGCCCGGGAGCGAGGACGCCGTCGCGCTCCTGCAGCACGTCCACCGCGTCCGTCACGTCCAGGACGTGACGGTGGGCGTCCTCCTCCGTCGCGCCCGGGTACAGCTCGCGGAACGCCGCCCGGGCCGCGGCCAGGAAGCGCTCCGGATCGACGACCACGACGTCGCGGCGGGTCCGGACGCTGATCGTCATCCCGGCGACGGGCGGCCGCGGTTCCTCCTCGTCGCAGCCCCCGGAGCAGCCGCCGGAGCTGCCCCCGACCTCCGCCGCGTCAGCCACTCGTGAGCCGCCACTGCTGCGCTGCCAGACCGTCGGTGCACGCCGTCATGGTGACGGGGCTGCCCGAACCGTTTCCGGTCAGGCACCGCGCCCCGCCGTTCTCGGCGAGCGTGTACGTGCCCGCGGCGCTCGCGGGCCGGACGACCCAGGCGCTCAGGGGGTTCCACCCGGAATTCAGCGCGACGGTGGCGGTCGAACCGGGGCCCATCCCGTCCATGTTCTGGACGAGCAGGGGGCCGCTCTTGTTGCAGGCGTTGTAGTTGGTGTAGTTGCCCGCTCCGAGCGTGGCGATCCAGCCGTACGCCGAAGCTCCGCCCAGGACCGCCGGGTTGCCGGCCGACAGGTTGTCGTTCTGCAGCCCGAGCGGGAGGCCGTACCGCACGTTGACGATGGTCACCCAGTCGTTCCCGCCGCACCCGGCCGGCCTGGGATTGGTCGGCGTCGAGGCCGATCCGCCACCGGCGGGCGCACCACCGCCGGACGGCGAGCCACCGCCACCGCCCGCCGCCGCGCCGCCCGCCGCGCCACCTGGCTGGGGCTGGGGCTGGGGATTGCCGTTGTTGGCGGGCTGGTTGCCCGTGCCGCCCGCACCGCCACCGCCACCGCCCGACGGATTCGACTGGCCACCCGACGCGCCGCCACCCGACGCGCTGCCACCGGACGCACCGCCACCGGACGCGCTGCCGGTACCCCGGCCACCACCGGACGCAGCCGCGTTGCCGCCCGTACCGGCGCCTGCGCCGTTGCCGCCGCTGCCGGGCGCCGGAACGGGCGCCTGTGGCTGATTCGCCGGGTTCGGCGGCTGGTTGGGGGCGGCGGACGCACCCGGGGTGTCGGCCGGAGGCGGGGTGGCCGTCGTGGCCGCCGCGGACGGGGTCGGCGTGGTGTCCGTCCCCGTCGTGCCGGGGGCGCCCGGCGTCGCCGGGGCCGTCGCGACGGTCGGCTGCGCGCCGGGCGGCGTGTGGGCGTCCGCGCCGCCGGGGCCGCGGTCGACGAGCAGGACGGTCGCCGTGCCCATCGAGATGACGACCGGGATGATGACGGGCACCAGCATCGCGCGCCGCGACCGGCGCCGCCCCGGCTCGGTGGCTTGCTGCGGGCCCACCTTCGCCACCTCGTTCGGCGCTCCCCCGCCGGTACCGCCGCTTTCCTTCCCCGGCCGGCCGTTCTTGCCTTCGGCACCCGCCGGGCCCGCCGGGCCCCCCTCGGCCTCCTCATCGACGGCGGCGGCCGCAGCGGCTGCGGCAGCGGCGGCCCGGGCGCGCGCCACCACCTCCTCCGGGACGACGTCCGCGCCCGGGGCGCCAATCGCCGACCGGGCCGCGGCGGCCATCGCGGCCGCATCGGCGTAGCGGTCCTCGGGCTTCTTCGCGAGCGCCCTCGTCACGAGCAGGCGCACCGCGGGCGGGAACGCGGCGGGCAGCTCCGGCGCGGGCTCGCGCACGTGCTTGAGCGCCACCTCCAGCACGCTCTCGCCCTCGAACGGCGGCCGCCCGGTGAGGAGTTCGTAGCCGACCACGCCGATCGAGTACAGGTCGGAGGCCGGCGCGACCCCGCCCTTGCCCTCGGCCTGCTCGGGCGCCATGTAGAGCGCGGTGCCGATGATCGCGTGCGAGGCGGTGATCTTGGTACTGGCGACCGCGCGGGCGATGCCGAAGTCCGTGATCGTGACGTGGCCGTCGGCGCGCACCATCAGGTTCGACGGCTTGATGTCGCGGTGGACGATGCCCTGGCGGTGGGCCGCCTGCAGGGCGTCCAGCGCGGACGCGAGCAGGGCGAAGGCGCGCTCGGGGGACATCGGGCCGTCGGCGGCGAGGACCTGGTCGAGCGGGCGGCCCTCGATCAGCTCCATGACGATGTAGGCGCAGCGCTCGCCGTCGTCCCCGTCGTCGGCGGCGGCCCCGCCGGTGGCGGCTCCTTCGCCCTCCGGGCCGTCCGCACGGCCGGTGCCGCCGGAGGCGCTGCGGCCGCCCGAACCGCTCTCGCCGTAGTCGTACACGTCGACGATCCCGGGATGGTCGATCGCGGCCACCATCTGCGCCTCGCGCCGGAAGCGCCGGACGAACGTGCCGTCCTCGAACAGCGCCGAGTGCAGGATCTTGACGGCGACCTGGCGCGCCAGCACGCCGTCCTCGGCCCGCCAGACGGTGCCCATGCCCCCGCCGCCGATCCGCTCGGTGAGCGTGTAGCGCCCGCCGAGCACGGTCCCCCGTCCCGTCATCCCCTGCCCCCAGATGTCATGACCCTCCCCAGCGGGCCTTCGGGCACACAGTGTGCCAGAGGGTGCCGCGGCGCCATCACCCGCCGTACGAGCAGGTTTCCTCCGATGACAAGGGCGTTTCGCACACGCTCGGCATACCGGGGCACACGGGTTGCACCGGGAGCCACCGGGAGCCACCGGGCGTACCGGGGCGCACGCGGCGCAGCGGTCACGCCCGGCGCACCGGGCCCCTCGGTGAACCGCGTGTGCCCGCCGTCCCGGACGCGGCCGGCGCCTCCCCGGGCGTGCCACCTGAGGAACCCGTCGCCTCAGGCGCGCGCCGACTGCCGGGCGTGCTCCGCGACTTCCAGCACGGCTGCCGTCACGGCCCCGGGGTCGTCGGCGTGGATGACGTGGCCGGCGCCGCGCACGACGATGTGGGTGCCGCGGGTCGCACGCTCGGCGATGCGCGACTGCAGGATCGTCCAGCGGGTGCGCAGGACCGCCGGCAGGCCCTCGGTCGCGCTGAGGACGGCCAGCGGCACGTCGGTCGTGCGCGCGGCGGAGCGGCGGCGCCGGATCTCGGACACGGCGAGCGTCATCAGCCGGTTCTCGGCGACGGCGGTGCGCCACTGGTGGCGGCCCGGGCGGACGGCCCCGGCACCGGGAGCGACGGCCGACCGGAGCAGTCCGATCCGTACCATCGCGGCCTCGGCGGCGCGGACGGCCGGCGCGTGGAACTCCTCGTGCACCGGATCCACCAGGACCAGGCCTCCGACGAGCTCCGGCCGCTGCCAGCCGACGAGTTGGGCGAGCAGGCCGCCCCAGCCCTGTCCGGCCAGCACGCACGGGCCGTCGCCAAGGTGCTCCACCAGGGCGACCAGGTCGGCGAGTTGGGTCTCCAGGGTGAGGCCCGCGTCGAAGTCGCTCGCACCGAGCCCGGCCCGGTCGTACGCCACGACCCGTCCGAACCGGGCGAGTTCGGGCAGTACGGGCGCCCACGTGAGCGCCGGCGCGCCGCTGTCGGCGACCAGGACGACGGTCGGCCCTCCCTGGCCCGCCTCGACCCAGCGCAGCACCCGGCCGCCGAGGTCCAGTTCGCCCCGGCGGACCCCGCCGGGGACCCGCTCCGACAGGGCCGCCATCGCCGGCGGCACCGTCGCGCCGCCACCGCGCCGCGGGCGCGAGTCCGTCCGGGCGCGCGCAGCCGCCCCCACAGTCATTTCGTGCACAGTCCGGTTCCCCCCTGGAACTCTGAAACATGGTTCGTCGTGATTGGTGATGAATCGCCGCCACAGTTCTCCGTCACGGCTCTCCGTCACAGCTCGCCGCCACGGCCGGCCGTCACGGACAGCGGTCAACGGACCGCCGTCACGGATCGCCGTGACGCGCCGCCCGCCCGATCGGACCGGCCGGCGACCGGCCTGCAGTGCCGGATGCGCGGGTCGGTCCTCACCGCTCGGCGGCGCCGGGCGCCTCCCCGGCCGCCCGTACGAACGGCGGCCCCGGTGGCCCGGACGACATGTGCCGCCGGACCCGACCTTGACCGCCCGGGCACACCGTAACCCGAACACTTCGTGTCCGTCGCGTGAGTAATGCGCAAAGATAAGATGTGAACGACCCGGAACGGACATCCGTGACAAACAGCCGTAGGCTCCCGGCATGCACAGCAGCCTGACCGACCACGCGCGGTGCCTCTACGGCGACGAGTACCGGCCCGAACCGGTCGCACCCGGCCCCTGCACCGAACCGGACCACGACGAGGGCTACTTCGTCGAGTCGCTGACGTTCGCGGACGCCGACACGATCCTGGCCATGCTGCGCGAGCTCTGCCCGTACCTCTGCGACGGTTACCTGCCGGTGCGGATCCGCAACCTCGCCTACCGCCTGGTGCTCCTCCAGCGCCCGGACGAGCCGGAGCTGATGCGCGAGGCGGCCATGAGCCTGGTCCTGCACGGGCCGGACTGGGACGACATCGCGGCCGAACTGCGGCGGCGCGCCGACGCACTGGAGGAGTGCGCCGACGCGCCGGGGCCCGGAACCGCCGCCGCTGCCGCTGCCGCTGCGCCGGACGAGCGCAGCTGACGGCCCGGGCGGGAGCCGGACGAAGGTCCTATCGGGACCAGGCGCTGCCAGATGGCGTCGGACGGTGCCAGGCGGGATCAGACGGTGCCAGGAGGCGGCGTCAGGCGGCGTCAGGCAGGAAGCGTGCGCTTCAGCAGCTTGAGCAGCGCCGTCCAGTGCCGGGCGTCGGCGGCCTCGTCGTAGCGCGTGGTGTCGGCCTGCGTGTAGCCGTGCAGGGCGCCCCGGTACACCTCGGCGCGGAAGCGGACGCCGGCCTCGGCGAGCGCCTCGGCGAGGCGGGCGATCTGCTCGGGCGGCAGCGACGGGTCGTCGTCGGCGTGGCCGAAGTACAGCTCGGCGGTGATCAGGTGGGCGCCGAGGTGCGGGCTGTCCGGCGTCTCGCGCGCGAGGTTCCCGCCGTGGAAACCGGCCGCGGCGGCGACCCGGTCCGGGTGGGTGGCGGCCATGCGCAGCGCGTGCACCGCGCCCCGGCAGTAGCCGGTCAGCCCGACGGGGCCGTCCTTGACGAGCGGGGACTCGTCCAGCCAGGCCAGGTAGGCGTCGGCGTCGCGCCGGTTCACCTCGGGGGTGAGGGTGTTGAGCAGCGGGACGATCTTGTCGAAGAGGGCCGGGTCGTTGTCCGGGTCGATGACCTCGGCGTAGTCGATGACCGGCGCGCGCCCGTGCCGGTAGTAGGCGTTGGGGACGAGGACGGCGTACCCGTCCTCGGCGAGCCGGTCGGCCAGGGCCATCAGGTGGGGCCGGAGTCCGAAGGCGTCCATGTGGACGATGACGGCCGGGTGGGCCAGTGCGTCGTCGGGGTGGACGAAGTAGGCGTCGGCGACGCCGTCCGCCGTCGGGATCTCCACGGTGGTGCCGCGCACGGTCATGTGCTCGCTCTCTGTTCTGCCTGCCGGTCCGGTTGTCGCACCGGTTGTACCGTCTCTCGACGTCGGGCGGCAGGGTAGCCCGTGGGCCGGGGTTTGGCCCGCGAGTTATGCGCCTGCCCGGCCACCGGCTCCGCTTCGGCCGTCCGGGCCGCGGGTCACGGGCGGCGCACCACAGGTCGCGGATGGCGGGTAGCGCGGACGGGAACGACCGTACGACCGGGGCACGTTGAGACCGTCATGGGGATGATCGTGGGAACGGCGGCGGTGGTGGCCGCGATCGTGGGACTGCTGCTGCTCGCGGCGCTGCAGATCCGGGACGAGGCGTCGCCCCGGCGCGGCTCGAAGTCCGGTGCCGGGGGCGCTGCCGGGAGTGGGAGTGGCGGCGGGTTCGGCCTGGGCGGCGGCGTGATGGAGGAACTGCACGCGCTCTTCAGCTCCGGCAAGCAGGTGCAGATCGAGCAGCGCCGGGAGCAATTGGTGCTGCGCGACGACGAGCACGCCGGAGCGCCGCCGAACTTCGGCGTGGACCTGGAGGCGGGCGTGGCGGTACTCCCGGCCACGCCGACGCCTCCGGACGGGGACCGGCCGGCCGGTCAGGCGCCCCAGGTGCGGGAGCAGAGCACGAGCCGGTAGCCGTCCGGGTCGGATATCGTCACGCCGTGCGCGTCCCAGTAGGGGTTGTTGGACGTGACCCGGGTGCCGCCGGCGGCCTCCAGCCGGGCGACGAGTCCGTCGTCCACGGGCGCGCCGAGGTAGACGACGAACAGGTCGTCGACGGTCGGGGCCGGTTCCAGCGGGTGTTCCGGGTCGTGGGTGAGCTCGAAGTGCCAGCCTCCGCCCGGCGGGCCGACCATCAGCAGGTCGTGTTCGCCGGGGACGCGCTCGGTGGTGCGCCAGAGCACGTCGAGGCCGAGGCCGCCGACGTAGAAGCGCTCGGCCGCCACGAGGTCCCGGGAGGGGCGGGCGATCCGCACCCGCGTCGTCGCATCGATGATCATGCGGGTGAACCTAGCAGCCGACACTGACAGCCCGTCGGAGCACCGATCGGGGCACCAACCGGAGCACCAAGTCTCCCCCGGCCGCGGGCGCCGAGCCACGGACCGTCAGAGCCGCGACACCCGCTCCTCGTCGGAGGTGCGCGGACAGGTCAGGCAGGCGAGCGCGTCCGGCGCGACGGCGTAGTAAAGGCAGCAGCCTAGTCGCGTCCGGGTCGGGTGGCACTGGCCGTCGGGGGTGCGCAGACGGCGGAAGTCGGCCGCGCCGGGGAGCGGGAGCGTGCCGCCGGGCAGGACGGCCCCGGCGGCGGCGACCGCCTCGTTCTCCTCGTCGAGCATCCTGCCGAGGTACCAGATCGCGGAGGCCAGGTCGTCCGTGACCATCCCCCACAGCGCGCGGTCCCGTCGGCGGGTGGGCCCGGCGAAGGCGGCGACCAGCGGTTCGGCGTGGGCGACGACGGCGGCGCGCAGTTCGGCCCGCAGCTCGTCCTCGCCGAGCGGACCGCCGGGACGGCCGACGTGGCCGCGCGGGCGCAACGCGAGGTCCCCGGTGGGGGCGTGCAACCAGAGGTCAGCGGGGTCGACGGCCGGGACACGCCGGGCGAGGTGCCAGGGGCCCGCGATGAGCAGGCAGGCGGACCACACGTAGTGGTGCAGCAGACGTGACGCGGTGACGTGCGGCCGGGCGGCGCGGCCGTGGCGGTCGGCGGTGCGGGCCTCCTCCCCGGCCAGCGCAGCGGCCAGGGCCGACTCGTCGCAGGCCAGTTGGGCGCCGGAGTACCAGCCGTCGGCGGCGGACGGGTCGGGGACGGCCGGACCGAGTACGCGCAGGACGAGCGCGGGGCAGAGGTCGCGCAGGCGCCGGTAGTCCGCGAACAGCGCGGACGCGGGCGCCGCCGGCGGGACGGGCGGCGTCGGCAGCACAGGCGACACGGGCGACGCGGGCGGCATCGCCGACACGGGCGACGCGAGCGGCATCGCCTCCGCGGGCGCGGCCGCGGGCATGGGTGGTCCGGGGATCATCGAAACTCCCGAGCTCTGCTTCCCGAGATGGGATAAGGTGAGGCTCACCTTATAGACTTTCAAACCGCCCGTGACACACCCGCCCGAGCAGCGCCCCGCCTCACTCCACCGCACCCGCACGGCACCCGGCGCGCGACATGTCCGATTTGTCAACGGTTGACGAACTTAGGCAAAGCTAACCTAAGATGTCGACCCGTGTTGAGAACCGATCCGCCGGCTTCCGCGGCCCCCGCGACGCCCCGGCGCCCTGCGCTCCGGCAGCCCCTGCTGCTGGCCGCGGGCCTGTGCGCGCTCGTGCTGTGCGCCGCGCTGAGCCTCGCGCTCGGCTCGCGCTCCATCCCGCTGTCCACCGTGGCCGACGCCCTGACCGGCACGGCCCACGGCGGTGACGCCGACGTGGTGACGGGCCTTCGGGTCCCGCGCACCCTCATCGGGCTGGCGGTCGGGGCGGCGCTCGGCGTGGCCGGAGCCGTCGCCCAGGGCGTCACCCGCAACCCGCTGGCCTCGCCGGTCACCCTCGGCATCAACGCGGGCGCGAGCCTCGCCGTCGTCGCCGCGATCTACACCCTCGACCTCGCCCGGCCCGCCCAGTACGTCTGGTTCGCCTTGGCCGGCGCGGCCGTCGCCGCCGTCGCCGCGTACGCGATGTCCCGCCGCGGCGGCGACCTCGACCCGGTCCGGCTCGCGCTCGGCGGCACGGTGCTCACCGTCGTGCTCACCTCGTGGACCTCGGCGCTGATGCTGGCCAGTCACCGCACGCTCGACGAGGCCCGGTTCTGGCTGGCCGGCTCGATCGCCGGACGGCAGCTGGACACCCTCACCCCCGTCCTGCCCTTCCTCGCGGTCGGCCTGCTCGGCGCGTTCGCGATCTCCCCCGCGCTCAACGCGCTGGCCCTCGGCGACGAGGCGGCCCAGTCGCTCGGCGTGCCGGTGGCCCGGATCCGGGTCGCCGGCGGGCTCGCCGTCGTCCTGCTGGCGGGCGGCGCGGTCGCCGTCGCCGGACCGGTGGCGTTCATCGGACTGGCCGCCCCGCACCTCGTCCGCCCGCTCCTCGGCAACGACCACCGCTGGCTGCTGCCCGGCTGCCTGATCGCCGGTCCGCTGCTGCTGCTCGCCGCCGACGTGCTCGGGCGGCTCGTGGTCCGCCCGTCCGAGATCGAGGTCGGCATCGTCACCGCCTTCCTCGGCGCGCCGCTGCTCGCGGTGCTGGCACGGAAGGTGGCCCGGTGACCGCGATCGCCGCCGCCCCGACGGGCGCGCTCACCCGCCGCCGCGTCCGCACCGCCGCCTGGTCGGTGCTGGCCGCCGCCCTGCTCGTGCTCCTGACGGGCATCGCCCTCGGCACCGGGCAGGTCAGCATCTCCGCGTGGGACGCGCTGCGCGCCCTTCTCGGCCAGGGCACGCCCGGGGACGTCCTCGTCGTGCAGGAGTTCCGGGCGCCGCGCGTCGTGTCCGCGCTGATCGCGGGCGCCGGGCTGGCCATGGCCGGCTCGATGCTCCAGCGCCTCTTCCGCAACCCGCTGGCCTCCCCCGACACCATCGGCGTCACCGGCGGCGCCTCCTTCGGCGCGGTGCTCATGCTCGCGACCGGCGCCTCGCAGCAGCTGATCCCGCTCGCCGCACTCGGCGGCGGACTGCTCGCCGCGCTCCTCCTCGGCGGCTTCGCGTGGCGCTCCAAGATGGCCGTGACCCGTCTGGTCCTGGTCGGCCTGGCGGTCCAGCAGGGCCTCGCCGCCGCCGTGAACCTGATGATCGTACGGTTCCCGGCCGAACTCGCCTCCTCCGCGATGCAGTGGACCACCGGCTCCCTCTACGGCCGCACCTGGACCGAGGTCTCGATCGGCGGCACCGCCATCGGACTCACCGCCGCCGCCGTCGTGCTCTGCCAGCGCCGCGTGGCCGTCCTCGACCTCGGCGACGACTCCGCCGGCGGCCTCGGGCTCAACCCCGGCCGTGACCGGATGTGGCTGCTGCTGCTCACCATCACCCTCGCCTCGCTCGCCGCCGCCCTCACCGGGCCGGTCGCCTTCGTCGCCCTCGCCGTCCCGCACCTGGTCCGGCTGCTCGCCGGGCCGCCCACCCTCGGCACGCTCGGACTCACCGCCCTCACCGGCGCCGTCCTGCTGCTCGGCGCCGACCTCCTCGTGCTCCACGTGATCCCCGTCCACGGCCTGCCGGTCGGTGCCGTCACCGCCACCCTCGGCGCGCCCTGGCTCCTGGTGCTGATGATCCGCCAGGGCCGGCTTCCCCAGAGGAGCAGCTGATGACCGCCCCCGAGACGCCCCTCGCTGAGAAGACGGCCGTGGTGGAGACAGACGTGGTGGAGACAGACGTGGAGAAGACGGCCGTGGAGAGCACAGGCGCGGAGAGGACAGGCGTGGAGAGGACAAGCGTGGAGAGGACAGGCGTGGAGAGGACAGGCGTGGATGCGACCGCCGGCGGCACGAACCGCCTCGCCACCCACGGGCTCGGCCTGCGCTACGGCGACCGCGTGATCGTCGACGGGCTCGACCTCGAACTTCCCGGCGGCGCGGTCACCGCGATCGTCGGCCCGAACGCGTGCGGCAAGTCCACGCTGCTGCGCGGACTCGTCCGCCTCCTCGACCCGGCCGCCGGGACCGTCACCCTCGACGGCTCCGACATCCACCGGATGCCGTCCCGGGCCCTCGCCAAGCGGCTCGGCCTCCTGCCGCAGCAGCCGGTCACGCCCGAGGCGATCACCGTCGAGTCGCTGGTGCGGCTCGGCCGCTACCCGCACCAGCGGATGCTGAGCCCGTGGTCCAGGGCCGACCAGGCCGCCGTCGAGGACGCCCTCGCCCGCACCGGCACCGCCGAACTGCGCGACCAGCAGGTCGACCGGCTCAGCGGCGGGCAGCGCCAGCGCGCCTGGATCGCGCTCGCGCTCGCCCAGGACACCGACCTCCTGCTCCTCGACGAACCGACCACCTTCCTCGACCTGCGCCACCAGCTCGACGTCCTCGACCTCGTCGCCGACCTGCACGAGGAGGCCGGGCGGACCGTGGTCATGGTGCTGCACGACCTCGGGCAGGCCGCCCGGTACGCCGACCACCTCGTCGTTCTCAAGGACGGGCTGCTCGCGGCCGCCGGGGCACCGTCGGAGGTGCTGACGGCCGAGCTGGTGGAGGCCGTCTTCCAGGTGCCGTGCCGGGTGGTGCCCGACCCGGAGACGGGCACGCCGCTCATCGTGCCGCGGGCCCGGGAGCGCGCTCGTGCTCGTGCTCGTGCTCGTGCCTCGGCTGCGGTCTGACCTCCCTTTTCCTCTTCCTCCTCCCCTTCCGCCCTCTTCGTCCCCCGCTCTCCGCTCGACCCGATCCAAGGATTCCGATGAACCGCCGACTGCCCGCCGTCATCCTCGCCGCCACGCTCTCCACCGCGCTGCTCGCCGCCTGCGGCAGCAACGGGGACGGCGCCAAGGCGGGCGGCGACTCCGCCTCCTCGTCCGCCTCCGCCGGCACCGCCGCGGGCTTCCCGCGCAGCGTCAAGCACGCGGCCGGCACCGCCGAGATCAAGAGCCGGCCCAAGCGCGTCGTGGTCCTGGACAGCGGCGAGCTCGACGACGTCACCCTGCTCGGCATCACGCCGGTCGGCGCCGTCTCCCCGCACATGAAGACCGAGGGCGGCTTCCCGAACTACCTCAAGGACAAGATCAAGGACACCAAGGACGTCGGCCCGATGAACGAGCCGAACCTGGAGCTGATCGCCTCCCTCAAGCCCGACCTGATCCTGTCCTCCAAGGTCCGCCACGCCAAGGTCTACGACCAGCTGAACGCGATCGCGCCGACCGTCCTCGCCGAGACCACCGGCTTCCCGTGGAAGGAGAACCTCGCCCTCTACGCCCAGGCCCTCGGCAAGGAGGACGAGGCGAAGAAGGCGCTCGCCGACTACCAGGCGCGGGCCGCCAAGCTCGGCGAGGAGATCAAGGCGAAGAACGGCGGCACGATGCCGACCGCGTCCGTGGTCCGCTTCGTGGCCGGACCGACCCGCCTGTACGCGAAGGCCTCCTACAGCGGCGTCGTGCTCAAGGACGTCGGCCTGGCCCGCCCGGCCTCGCAGGACGTCGACAAGAACATCGTCGAGGTCAGCGCCGAGCAGATCAACCAGGCCGACGCGGACCTGGTGTTCGTCACGACGGCCGACGACCCGTCGAAGACCAAGGAGAGCGAGGTCCAGCAGACCCCGGTCTGGCAGGGCCTCAACGCGGTGAAGAACAACAAGGTGTTCACCGTCCCGGACGAGACCTGGATGTCCGGCATCGGCGTCCAGGCCGCCGACGCCATGCTCGTCGACATCGCCAAGGCCGCGGGCGTCGAGGCCCCGAAGTAGCCGACGGCGGCCAGCCCCGGCAGCGGGGCCGGCCGGACTGCCGGGACATCCCGGACTCCCGGACTCCCGGACTCCCGGACTCCCGGACTGCCGGACTGCCGGACTGCCGGCAGCGGGCGGGGGACGGGGGACGGCGAACAGGGGCGGAGTGACAGATGACAGCGAACAGATAACAGATTTCGAAATCTGTTATCTGTCATCTGTTCGCCGTCCGTCGTCGCCCCTCAGGCGCCCCTCCACCCGTCCGCCGCCACTCGCCCGCGACCACCCCAGCGAGGACCTCCACGCCATGCGGCTCTACCTGCTCGCCCTCAATCCCACCGACTCGGTCACCGCCGGTTTCCTGCCCGCCGCCGCCCGGCTCGGGCTCGACGTGACCGTGCTCACCGACTGCGCCGAGCCCCACCGGCGGGCCTACTCCTCTCTGCCGTTCGCCGCCCCCGAGGTGCTGGAGTGCGACGTCCGGGACTTCCGCGCCGTGGTCAGCCTGGTCTCCCGCCACCACGCGCCGGACGCGGTGTTCAGCAACAGCGATCATCTCCAGACCCAAACGGCCCTCGCCGCCCAGTACTTCGGCCTCCCGGCCAAGGACTGGAAGGCCGCACTGCGGGCCAAGGACAAGGGCCAGCTGCGCCGCCACCTCGCCCTCACCGGCCAGGACACCGTCTGGTCCGCCGAGCTGGCCCCCGGCCAGGACCCGGCCGAGCTGGACCCGCCGTTCCCGTGCGTCGTCAAGCCGCGCGAGGGAGTCGCCAGCGAGGACGTCACGCTCGTCGCCGACGCCGCCGAACTCGCCCTGCGCTGCAAGGAGATCCAGCACCGCAGGGCCGGCGCCACGCTGGTCGTCGAAGAGTTCCTGGACGGACGCCTCTGCACCCTGGAGACGCTCGGCGACGGCCGCACCCGCCACGCCCTCGGCGGCTTCCGCACTCGGCTCTCGCCTCCCCCGGACTTCATCGAGGAGGTCCTGGAGTTCGTCCCCGCCCACCCCGCGGCGGTCGTCGCCCAGGTCCTCGCCCAGCTCGACGCACTCGGCGTCGGACTCGGCGCCTGCCATACCGAGTTCGTCGTCCAGCCGGACGGCCGCGCCCGGATCATCGAGGTCAACTACCGTGCCATCGGCGACCAGTGCGACCTCATGCTCGCCGAGATCCTCGGGATCCCGCTCTTCGAGCACATCCTGAGCGTCCACCTCGGTCGCGAACTCCCCTCCGACCTCGCGGATCTGTGCGCCGCGACCCCGCGCCGCGCCCGCAACGAGGTGGTCTGCGCCGACCGCGCCGGCGTCCTCACCGCCGCCCCCGCCCCGTACGACGAGGAGCGCGACGGCGTCCGGCTCGCCTACCGCCCGTTGCGCCCGCTCGGGGAGCGGCACGAGCACTACCGCACCAACCGCGACTACCTGGGCGTCATCTGGGCCATCGGCGAGGATCAGGGCGCCGTCGACGCCGCCGTCGCCCGCTTCCTCGCCGCCAACCGCTGGGAGATCACCCCGTGACCGCCGCCGAGCAGCTCACCCTTCGCGTGCTCTCCGCCCTCGTCCGCGAGGACGTCCTCGGCCTCCGCACCCGCGGCACGGTCGAACACCGGGCGGACGGCTCCTGGCTCGTCCTCGCCGACGCCACGCTCGCCGTGCCCGTCGCCCCCGAGGGCTTCCAGTCCGAGTACGCGGCGCGCCTACCCCTCGTGGACCTCGCCGATCGCCAACTCACCGACCTGGACGCCATCGTGGCGAACCTCACCGAGCTGGCCGACCCCGAGGACCGGCCCGGCTGGACGGCCCTCGCCGAGGAATGCCGCCAGACCCTCATCACCATGGAACTGCACGAGCAGGTCCGACCCGAGGTGCACGCGCGGCTCACCGACCTCTACGGCGCCGACCCGGCCGCCTGGAACGGCGCCGCCGCGAGCCTCGGCCACGACACCCTCGCCGCCTACCTCGACCACCCGGTCTACCCGACCGCACGCGGTCGGGCCGGTCTCGGCGAGGCCGAACTGCGCGCCTTCTCACCGGAGTTCCACCCAGCCTTCGAGCTGCGCTGGCTGGCCGTGCCCACCGACGCCGTCACCGCCCACGGCGCCGCGCCGCTCCCCAGCTGGTGGCCCACCCCGGCCTGGCTCGGCCTCGGCGACGCCTGCCCCGGCGACGGCTGGACCACCCTGCCCGTGCACCCGCTCACCGTCGGCGCCCCGCTCGACGAGGCGCTCGCGGCCACCGGCCTGGCCGGCCGCGCGATCCTCGCCGACCGCCCGTACCTGACCGTCGTGCCCACGCTCTCCATGCGCACCGTCGCCGTCGCCGACGACCCCGCCTGCCACCTCAAGCTCCCGCTCGCCACCGCCAGCCTGGGCCGGCTCAACCGCCGCACCATCAAGCCCGGCACCCTGGTCGACGGCGCCGCCGGGCAGCGCCTGATCGAGGCCGTGCTGGCCCGCGAACCGCGCTTCACGGGCCGGATCCTGCACGCCGACGAGCAGACCTACGCCCACGCCGGGCACGAACTGCTCGCCGTACTGCTGCGCCGCTACCCGGCCGGGCTCGACCAGGCCGTCACGGTCCCGCTCGCCTCGCTGCTGGCACCCGCGCCCGGCGGCCGGCTCGTCATCGACCACCTCGCCGACCGCTTCTACGGCGGCGACCCGGTCGCCCTCTACGACGACCTGCTGGAGTTGCTGTTCGACTGGCAGACCACGCTGTTCGGCTACGGCATCGCGCTGGAGTCGCACCAGCAGAACACCTCCCTCATCCTCGACGAGGGCGGCCTGCGTCTCCTCTACAAGGACGACGACGGCCCGCGTGTCCACACCGGCCGCCTGACGGCCAAGCTCGGCGAACTCGCGCCCGGTGCCGAGGAGTTCGACGACGCACGGATCTTCGGCGAGGACGACCGGGCGCTGACCGACCTCTTCACCACCATCACCGGCCACCTCTGCACCGCCTCCCTCGCCTTCGGCCTCGCCGACCACGGCCGCGCCGAACTCGGGGACACGCTCGCCCTGTTGCGCAAGCGCCTCGCGGAAGCCGTCGACCGCCTCGGACCGGTGGGCGCGCCGCTGCGCACGAGCCTGCTGGACGCCGAACGGCTGCCGGTCAAGGCCATGGTCACCGCGGGCACCCTGCTCACCAAGCAGCGCTCGGGCGCCGCCGACATCAACAAGCACTACACGAGCGGCCCCAACTACCTCCTGGTGAACGGCCTCCCGCGATGACCGCGGACGTGGAGGCACTGCCGCAGCGGAGGCCCGTCGAGGCCGACCGCTCCGACGGGCTCGGCCGCCGTCAGGTGCACGCCGTCGCGGCCTGCTACTTCGTCGCCTCCTTCGCCGCGCTCGGCCTGCCGCCCTACCTGACCGCGATCCTGCCCACGCTCGGCGACGCGCAGGCCCGGTGGGCGGGCGTGCTCTACATCGTGCCGACCGTGTTCAGCGCACTCGGCGCCCCGCTGTGGGGCCGACTGGCCGACCGGTTCGGCCGCAAGCGTCTACTGCTGCGCGCCCAACTCGGGCTCACCGTCTCGTTCCTGCTCGCCGGTGCGGCCGACAGCCTGCCCGCGTTCACCGTCGCGCTCGTCCTCCAGGGCTTCCTCGGCGGCACCTTCGCGGCCACCAACGGCTACCTCGCCGCCGCGCTCGACGGCCCCCGGCTCTCCCGGGCGCTCACCCTGATGCAGGGCAGCGCGCGAGCGGCACTCGTGGCCGCCCCGATCCTGGTCGGCGCGCTGTCCCCGTGGATCGACCCGCACCGCCAGTACCTGGTGATGGCCGTGCTCCCGCTCGCAGCGGCCCTGTTGCTGTTGCGGCTGCCCGAGCCCAAGGCCGCCCGCCGGGCCGAGGTGGTCACCACCGACGCCCCGGCGAGCGAGACCTCGGCCGGACACAGCGCGCCTGTCTCCCTCCGGCCGCTCTACGCCTTCGAGTTCACCTTCGTCTTCGCCACCGTCATTTCCTTCCCCTACCTGATCACGCTGGCCCAGCAACGTCTGCCGGGCGTCTCGGGCATCACCACCGGCGTGCTCTTCGCCCTGCCGCACCTGTGCTACCTGGTGTTCGCGGCCCACACCCACACCCTTTTCCACGCCCGTCCGCACACCGGGATCGCGCTCGGCTTCGCCTGTGTGACCGTCGGCCTCGCCGGACACGCCGTCGCCTACTCACTTCCGGTGTTCGTCGCCGTGCGGCTCCTGCTCGGCGCCGGGCTCACACTCGGCCTGGTCAGCCTCGCCGTCCTGGCCGCCGGAGCCGCCAAGGGCCGCCAGCCCGGCCGGATGTTCGGCACCCTCGAACTCGTCTCCAAGGGCGGCGCAGTCGCCGCCGGCGCCGTCGCCGCGCTGGCCAACGACCGTTTCGGCGCCGCCGCTCCCGTGGTCGCCGGCACCGCCGCCGCCCTGCTCGCCGCCCTCGCGGCCACCGCACTCACCGTCCCGTCCGCCCGCCAGCGCTGGAGTCGCCGATGACCCACGAACTGCCCACCGCCGACGACGCGGTGGCCCACACCCTGCTCAACTGCCTGCTGCGCGAGGTCTCCGCCCCCGAGCACCAGACCGCCGTCACCGACAACCGTCTCCAGATCCGCCTCCCCCGCCGCGGCGTCCTCCTGCGGGCCGCCCTGCGCCGCACCTCCCTGCTCGGCGCGCACCGCTTCAACGGCCCCGTCGAGATCGAACGCTCCGGCGGCTGGGAAGAGTTGGACTGGCGCGAGCTCGCCGAACACGTCCAGGGCGAACTCGAACTCCGCACTGGCACGGTGAACGAGGAGTTCACCGACCAGGTCGCCTCCAGCCACGAAGGCGTGCGCACGGGCCTGGCGGACAGGCCGGCCGCTGGACGGGACCGCTACCTCGACTCCGAGCAGGCCCTGCTGTTCGGGCACCGCTTCCACCCGGCGCCCAAGTCCCGCTCGGCCGCCCGGGGCGACTGGCGCGACTACGCCCCGGAGTCGCGCGCGGCGTTCCGGCTGCGCCACCTGGCCGTCCGCGAGGAACTGCTGGCCGGACACTCGCTCGACGCCGCCTCGACCGCCCTGCTCGACGGGCTCGGCGAGGTGCCGGCCGGGTACCGCCTGCTGCCCGCCCACCCGTGGCAGTACCAACTCGTCGGCGATCACCCGCTGTTGCGCGGCGCCCTGGCCGGCGGCGACGTTCTCGACCTCGGCCCGCGCGGCGAGGAGTTCGCCGCCACCGCCTCGGTGCGCACCCTCTACGGCGCGGACGCGTTCCTCAAGTTCAGTCTCAACGTCCGGATCACCAACTGCCTGCGCAAGAACGCCGCGTACGAGCTGACCGGCGCGGTCACGCTCACCCAGGTGCTCACCCCCGCGCTCGCCGACCTCGCCCGGCGCTTTCCCGACGCCGCGACGCTGCGCGAACCCGCCTACCGCACGCTGGCGTTGCCCGGGGCGGACGGCCGACCGGACCAGTCGCTGTTCGAGGGCTTCGGACTCATCGTCCGCGAGGGCCTCGGCGGCGTGCTGCGGCCCGGCGTCACGCCGCTGCTCGCGGCGGCCGTCGCCGACGAACACCCGACGAGCTCCGCGCACATCTCCCGCCTGCTGGAGGGAAGTTCGGACGGACACGAGGCCCTCGACTGGTGGCGCGCCTATCTGCGACTGCTCATCCCGCCGGTACTGGCCGCCTACTTCGACCACGGCGTCGTCCTCGAACCGCACCTGCAGAACGTCCTCATCGGCGTCGACGCCGCCGGTCACCCGACCCAGGTGCTCTTCCGCGACCTGGAGGGCACCAAGCTCGTCCCCGAGCAGAACGCCGCCCTGCTCGCGGCACTGCCGCCCGAGGTCGCCGGACCGATGACGTACGACGCCGAACGCGGCTGGGACCGGGTCGTCTACTGCCTCCTGGTCAACCACGTCGCCGAACTGCTCGCCGCGCTCGCCGACCGCCACCCGGAGCTGGAGGGCGCCCTCTGGCAGACGGTCCGGGACACCCTGGAGGAGTACGCGGCCGCCCACGGCCGCCCGCCGCGCCTGCGCGCGCTCCTCGCCGGCGTCCCGCTGCCCGCCAAGGCCAACCTGCTGACCCGCTGGGAGCGCAAGGCCGACCGCGAGGCCGGATACGTCCGACTGCCGTCGCCGCTCGCCGGGTCCGTACTCGCGGAGGCCGCCCGGATGCCCCTCACCGTCCCTGTTGGGAGCGCCCGATGACCGAGTCCGTCCGTCGGCACGTCGCCGAACTCAGCCCCGACGAACTGCCCGCCTACGTCTACGACCTGGCCGCGCTGCGCGACCACGCCACTGCCGTGCGGGCCGCGCTGCCGGAGCGGGTCGAGCTGTACTACGCCGCCAAGGCCAACCCGGAGGCTCCGGTACTGGTCGCGCTGCGCGAGGCCGTCGACGGCTACGAGGTGTCCAGCGGAGGTGAGTTGGCGCACGTGCGGGCAGCCGTACCCGGCGCTCCCCTCGCCTTCGGCGGGCCCGGAAAGACCCCCGCCGAAATCGTGGCCGCGGTCGACGCGGGCGTACACCGCTGGCACGTCGAGAGCGAGCAGGAGCTCCACCGCCTGGCCGCCGTCCTCGCGGACCGGCCCGGCACGGTGGTCGACGTGCTGCTACGCGTCAACCTCCCGGTCGGGACGGCCACGTTGGACGCCGTGGCGCTCGCGATGGGCGGACGGCCGACACCGTTCGGACTCGACCCGGACCGCGCCGAGGAATGCGTCCGCCTCCTCACCGGCGACGGCCCGATCGGACGGCGGCTGCGGCTGCGCGGGGTGCACGCCCACCTCGCCAGCGGTCTGGCCGCAGCGGACCAACTCGCCCTGGCGGAAGGGATCGTGGAATGGTCGGCCGCTCTGGCCGAGCGGCACGGCTTCCCGCTGGAGGAGGTCAACGTCGGCGGCGGCATGGCCGTCGACTACGACGATCCGGGCCACCGCTTCGACTGGACCGCCTTCGGCGAAGGGCTCGCCAAGCTGCTCGACGCCCACCCCGGGCTGACCCTGCGGATCGAGCCCGGCCGCGCGCTCACGGCGTACTGCGGCTGGTACGCGACCGAGGTGCTGGACGTGAAGGCCAGCCACGGCGAGGACTTCGCGGTCGTCCGCGGCGGCACCCACCACCTGCGGACCCCGGCCACGCGCGGACACTCGCAGCCGTTCGAGGTCCTGGCGGTGGAGGCGTGGCCGCACCCGTGGCCGCGTCCCGCGGTGAAGACCGGCCGGGCCACGCTGGCCGGCCAGCTCTGCACCCCGAAGGACGTCCTCTCGCGTGCCGCCGAGGGCGCCGACGGCCTGCGGTCGGCGGACCGGGTGCTGTTCGCGATGGCGGGCGCGTACGCGTGGAACATCTCGCACCACGAGTTCCTGATGCACCCCCACCCGGGCTTCCACTACCTGGGCGACTGACCGACGCCGTGAGGCCTCCCGGTGCCCCGGACCGACGCGCCGCACCGGGGCGCCGGCGGATGACAACCGACGGCGAACAGATGACAGCTGACAGATAACAGATTTTGAAATCTGTTATCTGTCAGCTGTCAGTCGTCACCCCCGCAGGTCACCCCCGCACGGTCGTGCGAAAGTGGTAACCAGCGAAGGGAGCGCGGACGTGCTGATGGACAAGGTGGCGGAGATTCTCGCCGAGGCTTCGGCCGAGGCGGTGGAGCCGCGTTTCCGCGCGCTTGCGGCCGGCGAGGTGATGGAGAAGGCTCCCGGCGAGATCGTGACGGTCGCCGACCGCGAGGCCGAGGCGATCATCGAACGGCGGCTGCGCGAGCTCCTGCCCGTCCCCGTGGTCGGCGAGGAGGCCGTCGCCGCCGACCCCTCGCTCGCCCACGCCCTGCACTCCGAGCCCGCCGTCTGGCTGGTGGACCCCGTCGACGGCACCTCCAACTTCGTCGCGGGCCGCCCCGACTACGCCGTCATGTGCTCCCTCGTCCGCAGCGGCCGGACCGTCGCGTCCTGGATCTGGCAGCCGTCCACCGCCACCGCCTACCGCGCCGAACTGGGCGCCGGCGCCTGGCGCGACGACGCCCGCCTCACCCGCGCACCGGCCCCCCACGACCCCGCCAAGCTGCGCGGCATCGTGAAGAGCCGTTTCCTCGACCCCGACCACCGCCGCCGCCTCGAAGCCAACGCCGCCGCCTTCGGCGAGCTCTCCCCCGGCCGCAACGCCGCCGGCATCGAGTACCCCGACGTCGCCGACGGCCACACCGACTTCGTCTTCTACTGGCGCACGCTCCCCTGGGACCATGCCCCCGGCGGCCTGCTTCTCGCCGAGGCCGGCGGCGTCGCCGCCCGCATGGACGGCAGCACCTACCGCCCCGAGGCCCCCGGCTGCGAGGACGGCCTGCTGGTCGCCGCCGACCCGGAGACCTGGGAGCTGGCCCGCGGCATCCTCATGGCCGACTGAGCCCCTCCACGGCCTCTCCCTCCTCTCCCTCCGACAGCCGCCGAGGACGGCCGGCGGGCCGCCGGAGGCCGGTCACCGCACGACCGGTCACGACACGACTGGTCACGACCGACCGGTCACCACACGACCGGAAGCCGCTCCGGCAGCCGCTTGATGAACCCCGGCCGCCACGCCAACTGCTCGGCCGGAAGGGCGAGCCGCAGGGCGGGCAGGCGCTCGACGAGCGCCGTGATCGCGATCTCGGCGTGCGTGCGGCCGAGTGCCGAGGCCGGGCAGAAGTGGCGGCCCGCCCCGAACGCGAGGTGCGGGTTGCTCGTCCGGCCGAAGTCGATCCGCTCCGGGTCGGGGAAGACCGCCGGGTCGTAGTTGGCACCCTCGACCAGGACGAGCACCAACTCACCGGCCCTCACCATCACGTCGCCCACCTGAACGTCGTCGAGCGCAAGACGCGGCAGGGCATCGCCGATCGACAGGTTGACCCGCAGCAGCTCGTCCACCGCGGCTCCGATCAGCGCGGGCTCGGCCCGCAGCCGGTCGGCGAGTTCGGGCTGCTCGCACAGGTAGACGATCGCGTTGAGCAGGAAGGACGACGTCGAGACGGCACCCGCGCCGAACAGCGACAGCGCGACGGTGGCGAGCAGTTCGTCGCCGACGCGGTCCGACACGTCCGGGGAGCGGCGCAGTTCGACGAACCGTCCGAGCAGGCCCTCCGTCGGCTCCGGGTCCGCGTTGAGCTGCCCGACCATGTAGCCGAGGTCCTTGTACCAGTTGGGGGTCGCGCCCGCGAACGGCGTCGGGCTGGTGATGAAGGCGACGTCGATGCCAGCCATCAGCCGCCGCCAGTCGTCGGTGGGGATGCCGAGGAGGCGGCAGTGCAGGGCCGCGGAGTAGGGCTCGGTGAAGCCGTCCCGGAGTTCGCCGGGGGCGCCCTGGGCGACGAGCCCGTCGATCAGCCGGTGGGCCTCGGCCCTGAGCCAGCCGTCGAGTTCGCGGTCGGCGCGCGGGGAGAGCGTCTTCATGACGGCGTTGCGCAGCCCGGCGCTGTTGATGTTGCCCATGTTGTTGACGACCTCGGGCGGGATGGTCAGCGCGTACTGGCGCGGGACGCCGGGGTTGGCGGTGTCCTTGAGACTGAACCGCTCGTCCTCCAGCACCTGCTTGGCGAGCGCGTGACTGCTGACCAGCCAGGCGGGATCGCCGGTCAGGGTACGGACCTTGGCGATCGGCCGCTCCTCGCGCAGTACGGCCACCTCCGCCGGGAGGACGTCCCCCCGGCGCGGGAGCGGGAACTCGGCGTACGGGCACGTGCCGCCCTGCGGTGCGCCGTTCGACGTGGCGGGCTCGGTGGTCACCGGGTCGGTGACGGTCATGGGTGTGGCTCCTCGGAGAGATGGTTCGAGCGGCTTGGGATCGGTCAGGCGGCGCGCGCGGGCAGCGCGGGCTCGGCGTCGAGCGAGGCACTGGGCGCGACATCGGACCCGATGTCGGACCCGATCTCGGACGGGGCCGCGGACGGGACCTCGGACGCGGTGCCGGTCCGCGTCGCGGCCGGGCGGATCACCGCGTAGCCCTGGCCGGGCACGGCGCGCAGGCCCTCGTCCCGGCCGAACAGGACGGGGGTGAGCGGGAGTTGCATGTGGTAGCAGGTGACGGACGAGGGCACCCCCAGCAGGGCCGGGGTGTCCAGGAAGAACGGCAGCTCGGCGGCGATGTACTGGATTCCGGCGGCGAGTTGGGGCTCGCTGGGCGCGAGGCCCTCGTCCAGTCGGGCCGCCAGGAAACCGCGGGCCATGCCCTCGGCGGCGTCGCGGAAGACCCGGTCGGCGTGGAGGGCCTCGACGATCTGCCCGTGCAGCCGCCGGTACACGGGGTCGCCGGCGAAGGAGGAGAGGGCATGCACCCGGACGTCGTCCCGGCGCCCGGCCTCCTCGACCCCGCGCTCGATCCGCCGAGCCGTCGCCTTGACCTCTTTCAGGGCGCGGCGGCCAGCGTGTTCGGGGGTGTAGCCGAAGGACTCGAACTGGGCGCTGACGTGCAGGTCGGCGTAGACGATGTCGGTCCGCTCGAAGAACTGACGCCCCCACCCGAGGAGTTCGGTGATCCGGCGGTGGCTGAAATAGCTGTTGCCCGGGCTGACGCCGATGAGCAGGTGCTCTCCGCGGCGCCAGATCTCACGGCACCGGGATGAGTACGGCAGCGCCTCGTACGGGGCCGGGAATCCGGCCGGGCACCCACCGGCTCCGGCGGTTATCGGGGCTTCGTCCAGGAGGGATTCACGCATGCCTTGCCTCCGCTTCACAGCGATCGTCACAGGACTGTCTTCAGGGGGAATTACCGCGATTCACAGAAGTGCACGGCGGGTAGGCGGAGTTCACCCCTAGGTGCGGGTGGACCCGTCGCAGTGGAGGATGCGCGCCTGGTCAGGCGGCCTGACCCGAGATGCCGTGTGCGCATGGTGGGGCGGCGACCACCCGAAGTTACCGCCGCCGTTCGGGATCTCCGCAAGCCCTGCACAGGGGTTGGCGAAATGTGATCAGCGGTCGGCCGAAATCAGCCTGTACAGCCATCCGGAGTGTGTCCACGAAGATATGGCGGAGGCGGGCGAATATCGCCGGGACAGCCTCTCACACCAGTGTGCCTTCCTCCAACGCGGCGACGGTAAAAGGGATTTGTTTTGGAATCGCCGCCCCCTCGGCCCCACCGGGCCGGCCGAGTCGGCCGACTCGGCCGGCCCGGAGCGCCCGCCCTCGGCCGACCGGTTTCCCGGTGATCCAGCCGGCCGGTTCCCCGGCGCCCTAGCCGGCCCGTTCCCCGGCCACCTTGCGGCCCGCCTTGACCACCTCGCGCAACAGGGCGCCGACCTCCCCCGGCGTGGTGTGCGGGTTGAGGAGCGTCAGTTTCAGCCGGACCCTCCCGGGGCCCTCCCCCGGCAGTTCGGTGCGGCCGACCACGGCCCGTCCGGTGCGCAGCAGCAACCGGCGTAGCTGCCCGTTGAGTTCGTCGACCGCCTCGCCGTCCGTGAGGCCGCGCGGGCGGAAGCGGAACAGGACGGTCGTGAGGACGGGCTCGCCGTGGAGTTCCAGGGACGGTTCGGCGCGGACGACCTCGGCGGCGGTGCGGGCGAGGTCGTGGCAGGCGTCGACGAGCCGGCCGAGCCCGTCCCGGCCGAGGGTGCGCAGCGTGACGGCGATCTTGAAGGCGTCGGCGCGGCGGGTGGTGCGCAGCGAGCGGCCGAGGAGGCTGGGGTAGCCGGCGTGTTCGTCGTCGACGGGGTTGAGGTACTCGGCGCGGCGGGCGAGGGAGACGTAGGTCTCGGCGCGGCGGACCAGGAAGACGCCGGCGGCGGCGGGTTGCCAGCCGAGCTTATGCCAGTCGAGGGAGACGGAGTCGGCTCGGGCGATGCCGTCGAGGAGCGGGGCGAGGCGGTCGGAGAGGAGGGCGCCGCCGCCGTACGCGGCGTCGACGTGCAGCCAGGAGCCGTAGCGTGCGGCGAGGTCGGCGGCGGCGTGCAGCGGGTCGATCGCGCCGGTGTCGGTGGTGCCGGCGGTCGCGACGACGGCGATCGGGGTGTGTCCGGCCCAGGCGGTCTCGGCCAGGGCGCGTTCCAGCGCTTCGGGCTCCATGCGAAGTTGGCGGTCGACGGGGACGGCGACGACGGACCGCTCACCGAGGCCGAGCAGGGCGGCGGCGCGTTGGACGGAGAAGTGGGCGGCCTGGGAGGCGATGATGCGCGGGCTGGCGCCGGCCGGGATGCCGTCCAACTCGACGATGCCGTCGAGGCGTTGGTCGCGGGCCAGCATGAGGCCCATGAGGTTGGACTCGGTGCCGCCGGAGGTGAGGACGCCCGCGGCGCGGGCGGGGTCGTAGCCGACGAGGGCGGCGAGTTCGGCGAGGATCGCGGTTTCGACGGCGGTGGCGGCGGGGGCCTGGTCCCAGGAGTCCTGGGAGGGGTTGAGGGCGCTGACGGCGAGGTCGGCGGCGGCCGCGACGGCGAGTGGCGGGCAGTGCAGGTGGGCGGCGCAGGCGGGGTCGGCCGGGTCGGCGGCGCCGTAGGCGAGGAGTTCGGTGAGGCGGGCGAGGGCGCCGCGGCCGTGGGCGCCGGAGAGGCCGTCGGCGACGAGGGCGGTGAGCTCGGCGGGGCTTCCGGCGGGGAGCGGGCCGGCGCGCAGGCCGGTGCCGGCGTCGAGGGCGTCGAGAACGGTGGCGAGCAGGGGGCCGAGCGCGCCCGGTCCGCCGGCGCCGCCCGCGAGGGCGTCCAACGGGGATGCCGCGTCGGGGAGTTCGTGGTCGGTCTCGCGGCCGGAGTCGCCGTCGCGCCGAGACCCGCGCCCGCGCTCGGGCTCGGGCTCGGGCCCGTACCCGCTCTCGTCTCCCGGTTCCCGGTCGTGCGCGGGCCCGGAGCCGGCCCCCGCGCCGGTCACCTGCCCTCCCGTACGCTCTCGGCGCCCCGGGCCGCCACCGCATCGTCCCGGCCCGACGCCGACGATCCCGCCGACCCGCTCACACCCGCCGATTCCGCCGATCCCGCCGATCCCGCCGCAGCGGACGAGGGCGCCGAACTCACCGAACTCACCGAGGCGATCGCGTCGGCGAGCCGGTCGAACACGGCGGCAGCCTGTTCGTCCGTGATGGTGAGCGGCGGGAGCAGCCGCAGGACGGCGTCGTGGCGCCCGCCGAGTTCGACGATCAGGCCGCGTTCCAGGCAGGCCTCGCGGACCCGGACGGCGAACGCCGGGTCGGCCGGGCGCGCGCCGCACGAGTCGGGCTCGGCCGCGGCGTCGACGAGTTCGACGCCGAGCATCAGGCCGCGCCCGCGGACGTCGCCGATGGCGGGCAGTTCGGTGGCGAGGTCGCGCAGCCGCGACGTCAGCCGGTCGCCGACGACGGCGGCGCGCTCGGCGAGGCCGTGGGCGGCGACGTACCGCAGGGTGGCGGCACCGGCGGCCATGGCGAGGGTGTTGCCGCGGAAGGTGCCGGTGTGGGCGCCGGGCCGCCAGCCGTCGTAGTCCTCGCGGTAGACGACGACGGCGAGCGGCAGGCTGCCGCCGATGGCCTTGGAGAGCACCATGGCGTCCGGGACGACGCCGCTGTGCTCCACGGCCCACATCCGCCCGGTACGGCCGACGCCGGTCTGCACCTCGTCGACGATCAGCGGGATGCCGCGCTCGGCGGTGATGCGGCGCATCGCGCGCAGCCAGCCGTCGGGGGCGGGCACGACGCCGCCCTCGCCCTGGACGGCTTCCAGGACCATGGCGGCGGGGGTGGTGACGCCGCCGGACGGGTCGTCCAGCAGCCGTTCGACGTAGGTGGCGGAGAGGTCGGCGCCCGCCTCGCCGCCGACACCGAACGGGCAGCGGTAGCCGTACGGGTAGGGCAGCCGGACGACGTCCCCGCCGCTCGGCAGGGGCTCCTTGACGGCGGTGTTGCCGGTGAGGGCGAGGGCGCCGGCGGTCATGCCGTGGTAGGCGCCGGTGAAGGCGAGGGCGCCGGAGCGGCCGGTGGCGGTCTGCATCAGCTTGAGCGCGGCCTCGACGGCGTCCGTCCCGGCCGGACCGCAGAAGTGCACCCGGGCGCGGGCGGCGAACTCCGGGGGCAGGCTCTCGAACAGGGCCGTGGTGAAGTCGTCCTTCTCGGCGGTGGCGAGGTCGAGCAGGTGCAGCGGCGCGCCGCTGTCGAGGGTGCGGCGGATCGCCTCCAGCACCACCGGGTGGTTGTGCCCGAGGGCGAGCGTCCCGGCGCCGGAGAGGCAATCGAGGTAGCGCCGCCCGTCCGCGCCCTCGACGGTCATGCCGTTCGCCCGGACGGGGACGATCGGGAACGAGCGGGCGTACGTCCGGGCGGAGGACTCGCGGACGCGCTGGCGGCGCAGGACGGCCTCGCCGGGCGCCTGGGCGGGAATGGCGGCGAGCGACAAGACATACCCCCAGGAGAAGTTAGGTAAGCCTAACTTTATCGCCCCTGACCTGGCCGGACGCCCCGGGGCGCCCGGAACCACCCAACCGGGTGAACCTCCCCGCCCTCCCCAACGAGCACCCGGGCGAGCGGTCACGGCCGCACGGCGGATTTCTTTTCCGGGGCGTTGCGCCGCTTTCTTTTCCGGGGCGTTGCGCCGCCGACTCCCGGCCGGCTCTCGGGGGCCCCCGCACGCCAGGTCCTCCGGGGCGTCACGCGCGGCGCCCGGCCGACCCGTCCCCCGCCTTCCAGCGGTAGCAGAGCTCCGGCCGCCCGACGCTCCCGTACTGCGGCTCGCGCACGGCGAGCCCGATGTCGACGAGGTGTTCGAGGTACCGGCGCGCGGTGATCCGCGAGACCCCGGCGGCGGCGCCCGCGGCGGCGGCCGACAGCCCGGTCGCGGCCTCGCGCAGCACGCCCCCGACGGTGTCGAGGGTCGGCGCGCTGAGGCCCTTGGGCAGGGCGGTCCGCTCGGGCGTCCGGAGCAGGGCGAGCGCCTGGTCGACCTCGTCCTGGCCGGTCGCCTCGCCGGTGCGGCCGAGGCTGTCCCGGTAGCGGGCGTAGCGTTCGAGGCGGTCGTGCAGGGCGGCGGCGCTGAACGGTTTCAGCAGGTACTGGACGACCCCCGCCGAGACCGCCTGCCGGACCATGGCGAGGTCGCGGGCCGAGGTCACCGCGATGATGTCGGTGGTGTGGCCGGCGGCGCGCAGCGTGCGGCAGAGCTGGAGGCCGTGGCCGTCCGGCAGGTAGAGGTCGAGCAGGGTGAGGCCGACGGGGGTCCCGGCGGCGCGGGCGCGTTCCAGGAAGCGCAGCGCGTCGGCGCAGCTGTGGACCGTGCCGACAGCACGGAAGCCGGGCTCGCGCTCGACGTAGAGGGTGTGCGCGGCGGCGGCGACGGGGTCGTCCTCGACGATCAGCACCGGGATGCCGGGGGCGCGGGCCGGGGCGGCGGCCCCGGAGGCGTCCGGCGGCCCGAAGCCCGCGGTCACGAGACCACCTCCGCCGCTCTCTCCGCCTTTCCCGCGACGGTGGTCTTCCCCGCGCCTGCGGCCGTCCCTGCGCCGACTGCCGCGCCTACGCCACCTGCCGCCCCTACGCCGCCTGCCAACCCTGCGCCGTTCGCCAGCCCTGCGCCGCCTGCCGACCCCGCTTCGCCGGCCTTCCCCGCGAGGGGCAGCCGGACGGTGAGCACCGCACCGCGCTCGCGGCCGACCTCGACGGTGCCGCCGTTGCGCCGCGCGGCCTGCGCGACGAGGGCCAGTCCGAGGCCGTGACCGCGGCCGTCCTGCTTGGTGCTCCAGCCGCGCCGGAACACGTCCTCGACGGCCGCCGGGTCGATGCCCGCCCCGGTGTCGGCGACGCGCAGCACCAGGTGGTCGTCCGCGTCGTCGATCCGCGCCGTCACGGTGACCTCCGGCGGGACGGGGCTGTCGGCGACACCGGCGATCGCGGCGTCCACGGCGTTGTCGATCAGGTTGCCGAGGACGGTGATGAGGTCGCGGGCGGAGAGACCGGGTGGCAGGACGCCGTCGTCGATGCGGCTGTCCTCGGCGAGGGTCAGCTCCACGCCGCGCTCGGCCGCCTGGGCGGCCTTGCCGAGCAGCAGCGCGGCCAGGACGGGTTCGCTGACGGCGGCGACGACCCGGTCGGTGAGCTGCTGGGCGAGGGCGAGTTCGGCGGTCGCGAACTCCACCGCCTGTTCGTGGCGCCCGAGTTCGATCAGCGAGACGACGGCGTGCAGTCGGTTGGCGGCCTCGTGGGCCTGTGCGCCGAGCGCCTCGGTGAAGCCGCGCACGGAGTCCAACTCGCCGCTGAGCGACTGCAGTTCGGTGTGGTCGCGGAGGGTGACCACACGGCCGAGGCCGGTGCCGATGGTGGAGGTGTTGAGGACGACGACCCGTTCGGCGGTCAGGTGCACCTCGTCGCGCACCGGCCCGTCGCCCAGCACGGCCGCGACGAGCGCCTCCGGCAGGCCGAGCCCGGCGACCGGCCGCCCCTCCACCGTCCCTTCCAGGACCAGGAGTTCGCGGGCGGCATCGTTGCACAGCACCACCCGGTGGGCGCGGTCGAGCAGGACCAGGCCCTCGCGCACCGAGTGCAGGGTCGCCTGGTGGTACTCGTAGAGGTGGCTGAGTTCGGCCGGGCCCATGCCGTGGGTGTGCCTGCGCAGACGGGAGTTGGCGAGGTACGTTCCGGCCCCGCCGACCGCGAGCGCGGCCACCGCCACCCCGACCAGCGCCAGCAGCGGGCCGGTCAGCTGCTCGGAGATGCTCTCCAACGTGATGCCCACGCTCACGAGCGCGATCACCCGGTGCTGCTCGTCCAGGACCGGCGTGACCACCCGTACCGACGGGCCGAGCGTGCCGGTGTACGTCTCGCTGCGGGTCTGCCCGGCGAGCGCCCAGTCGATGTGACCGAGGAAGCGCTTGCCGATCTGCTCCGGCAGGGGGTGGGTCCAGCGCACGCCGTCGGTGTTCATGACGGTGATGAACGAGACCCCGGTGTCGACGCGGACCTGCTCGGCGTACGGCTGGAGGACGGCGGTCGGGTCGGGCCCGGTGACCGCGGCGCGGACGGTCGGCGAGTCGGCGACCGCGTGGGCGACGGCGGTCACCTCGCGGCGGGCCGCCTCCTCGGTGCGGTCGGCGGTGAACAGGTACGCGAGCACGGCGCCGCCCGCCACCACGGCGGCCACGATGACGACCTGGACGGCGAACAGCTGTCCGGCCAGGCTGCGGACCAGGCGGCGCGGGTCGGGGAGCAGCCGGCGCGGCGCGGTGGCGGTGGGGGTGCGCACGGACATGCCTGCCAGTGTGCACCACGGCTCCGCGGACCCCGGGGGCGCGCACTCCGCGACGGGACGGGTGCGGGTGCTGATGCGGGTGCTGATGCGCCTTTGCGAACTCTATGAACGCAAACGTGACCTCCATCACTCCCGGGCCCGATAGTCGGAGCGGCCCACCACCCGGGGCCGCCAGGACTGCAGGGCGAAGGAGCCGCAGATGTCGATCGCTGGAGCCGCAAAGCCTTCGGGGGGCAGACGCGAGGAGGAGCCGGACGGGCGCCGCGCACCGGAGGGGGCCGCGCAGCCTCCCGCCGCGAAGCGGGACCGCACCCACTACCTCTACCTCGCCGTCATCGCCGCCGTGATCGCCGGCGTGGTGGTCGGCCTGGCCGCCCCGGGGTTCGCGGTCGGGCTGAAGCCGATCGGGACGGGCTTCGTCAACCTGATCAAGATGATGATCAGCCCGGTCATCTTCTGCACGATCGTGCTCGGCATCGGCTCGGTCACCAAGGCCGCCAAGGTCGGCAAGGTCGGCGGACTGGCCATCGGCTACTTCCTCGCCATGTCGACGGTCGCCCTCGCGATCGGGCTCGTGGTCGGCAACCTCCTGGAGCCCGGCAGCGGCCTGCACCTGACCGCCGCGCTGGCCAAGTCGGGCCACGCGCAGGCGGCGGCCGGCGGCGCGCAGTCCACCTCCGACTTCCTGCTCGGCATGATCCCGAACACCCTGGTCTCGGCCCTCACCGAGGGCAAGGTGCTGCAGACCCTGCTGGTCGCGCTGCTCGTCGGCTTCGCCCTTCAGGCAATGGGGCCGGCCGGCGCCCCGGTGCTCCGCGGCGTCGAGCACGTCCAGCGGCTGGTGTTCCGGGTCATGGCGATGATCATGTGGGTCGCGCCGATCGGCGCGTTCGGCGCCATGGCGGGCGTGGTCGGGGCGACCGGCACGGCGGCACTCAAGAGCCTCGCCGTCATCATGATCGGCTTCTACGTCACCTGCGCCCTGTTCGTCGTGGTGGTGCTCGGCGCGCTGCTGCGACTGGTCGCCGGGGTCAACGTGTTCGCGCTCCTGCGCTACCTCGGCCGCGAGTTCCTGCTGATCCTCTCCACGTCCTCGTCCGAGAGCGCGCTGCCGCGCCTCATCGCCAAGATGGAGCACCTGGGCGTCAGCCGTCCGGTCGTCGGCATCACCGTGCCGACCGGCTACAGCTTCAACCTCGACGGCACCGCGATCTACCTCACCATGGCGTCGATCTTCATCTCCGAGGCGATGGACAAGCCGATGTCGATCGGCGAGCAGTTGTCGCTGCTGGTCTTCATGGTGATCGCCAGCAAGGGCGCGGCCGGGGTCACCGGCGCCGGGCTCGCCACGCTGGCCGGCGGACTGCAGTCGCACAAGCCCGCGCTGGTGGACGGGGTCGGGCTGATCGTCGGCATCGACCGGTTCATGTCGGAGGCCCGGGCGCTGACCAACTTCGCGGGCAACGCGGTCGCCACCGTCCTGATCGGACGCTGGACGGGCGAGCTCGACGCGGAGCGAGCGCGCCGGGTGCTCGCGGGCGAGCTGCCGTTCGACGAGCGGACGCTCATCGACACGCACGGCGGCCAGGACGCGGCGCCGACGGCCGTGAGCCCCGCTCCGGCGTCCGAGGGCACCCCGGTGGCGAGCGGCGCCCCGGCGGCCGCCTGACGGCCTCACCCCGCTCACCCCCCGGGGCGGGGCGGCGCGCGGGGCCCCGCGCCGCGCGCGCGGGCGGCGGCGGGGGGGGCGCGCGGCGGCCGCGCGCGGGGGCGGGGTAGGTCACGCGCGCGCGGGGGGCGCGCCCGCGGGGGGGTCGCCGCCCCCCGCGGGGCCGGGGGCCCGCGGGCGCTGGGGCGGGCGGGGGGGGGGGGGCTGTGT
>NZ_JBHWGV010000010.1:71516-87423 GCF_042732955.1 Kitasatospora sp. NPDC059747
GGCGGCCCGCCGCCCCCCCGCGCGCGCCCGAGCGCACACCCCCCCCACCCCCCGCGCGTGTCGCCGATACACCCCCCCGTGCTGGGGGGGCGCGCCCGGGGATGCCGCCGAGGGCTGAACGGCGGCAACCGACAGCTGACAGATAACAGATTTCAACATCTGTTATCTGTCAGCTGTTATCTGTTCGCCGTCCGATGTTCGCCGTTCACCCTTCGCCGTCCATGTTCACTCTTCGCCGTCCACTGTCGGCCGCCGGCCACCGCGCCCGCCACGCCCACCGCGACTCCCGCCGTCACAACTCCTCGGACCCGCTGACCGCCCACGCGAGCCCGCACGCCGGATCCTCCAGGACCAGGTGCAGGTGCCGCAGACCGTCCGCCGGCTCGCACCACGTGAAGCACCGCATCCGGGCCACCAGCGCGTTCACCTCGCCCCGGTCCGGGCCGTCCGCCCCCGCCATCGCCCCCAGCGCCCGCCACAGCGCGAGCCGCCCGTGCGCCGTGCCCCGCGCCGGATCGACCGCCCCCGCCTGCACCAGCGCGGGCACGGCGAGCGCGAAGGGCAGGTACCCGCCGGTCACCAGCCCACTGCGGGCCAGATGGGCGGCCGCCTGCGGCGCCGGGCCGCGCACACAAGCCACCTCCGCCCAGTCCACCAGCTCGGCGAGCACCCGGGTGGCCCGCTGCCCGCGCAGTCGCCGCCCCGGGTCGGGCAGCACCACGGGCCCGAGGCCCTCCCGGCTGGCCGGCAGCGTCAGCACCGCACTGCGCGCACCCCCTCGGGGCAGGTAGTCGCGGACCCGCACCCCCTCGCCCCACCCCGCCGCCTCCCACGGCTCCAGCACCATGGGCACGCCCTCCGGGTCGGGCTCGGCGCCGTAGGACAGGTCCTCGCCGATCAGCACCCGCGTGTGCGCGACGAGCCGCCGCACGCGCGCCGGGACGAGCAGCGGCGCCAGCCTCAGCCACGAGTGCCGGGTCGCCAGCACCTCCCAGAGCGGTCCCGCGTCGTGGTCGCCCGGCCCGGCGACGGCACCCGGCCCACCGTCCCGGTCGAACAGCCGCACGGCCACCTCCGGCGGTGCCGCGTACGCGATCAGATGGCCCAGCGGCGCGGCCTCCTCCGCCCCGAAGAGCTCGCCGCAGCGTGCCACCGCAGCCGCTCGGGCCCGCCGATAGGCGGCCAGCAGTTCGGGCCAGCGGCCCTCGTCGGCCAGGGCGCGCATACGGCGGTCCTCGTACGTGATCACGATTTTCAGCGTACGGGCCGGGACGTCACATCAGCTGACTTGCCGTCAGTTCGGTGCGTCGGAGCAGCACGCACACCGCCCCCGCAGGCGGCCTCACCACCCTTCCCGCCCCGGCCGACGCCCCTGTGGCCGCGCTCGCCCGCCGCCGCCCGCTCGCGCTCGACGACGGCGCGCAGGCGCACGTGGGCGCGGCGCCGGGTGACCGCCAGCGTGCTGCGGTGGAGGCCGAGGAGCTCCGCGGCCTCGTCGACGCTGTAGCCGTCGAGGTCCACCAGGACCACCGCCCTGGCCTGCTTGGCCGTCAGGCAGCGCAGCAGCCGGACCACCTCCCACCGCGCCTGGAGCTCGGCCATCCCGCCACCCGACGGATCGGCCGCCACGCGCTCCCGCTCCCGCTCCGCCGGTTCGGGCACCGTGACGCGGCGCCGCTCCCGCCGCCACTGGTCGCGCAGGATGTTCGCCATCGTCGTGAACACGTAGGCGTACGGCTGCGGATGGCCGAGGAACCGCTCCGGGCGCCGGGCGATCCGCAGGTACGCGTCGTGGACGATGTCACCCGCCGCGAACGGGCTCCCGGTGAGCGAGGCGGCCGCCTGGTGGAGCCTCGGCAGCATTTCCGTGAACACCCGGTTGAAATCGGTCGGTTCGCCGACCGGATCACGTCCGCCGGCACATCGATCGGTCAATTCCGCCATGCCGCTCTCCCCGGAAATCGGCACCCGAACACCCAGCTGGAGCCCGCCCCAACCAGGCGCACACATGTGACTCAGCTCACATCATAGTTCGTCGTCTCACTGTACGCGCTCAATCGTGTGCAACGCGTCATCGTCCGTACGGAGAACGGGAATTCGCCACAGAACACCGGCTCGAACCGGCTCCCGCCGACACTCCCGTGCTCCGGACGGCCTGGACACTCCGCCCGATTCGAACGACCGAGCGAGGAGAACCATCATGCCGGGTCGCATCGCCAGGAAGATCACCACGGTCGGGGCCGCGGCCACCGCCGCCCTCGGCATCCTCGGGACGACCACCCTGCCCGCCGCCGCCGACCCCGCGGCCGACCAGACCATCACCGCCGGCCCGAACGCCGCCACCGACGCCGCCACCGCCTCCTACCACTGCGTCATCACGGCCAACTACGGCTGGCGCTGGGAGGGGAAGTGCGACATCTACTCGGGCGAGCTGCGGACCATCACCTACTGCGCCAACGGCACGTCCAGCACCGGCCTGTGGATCGGCGCGCGGCCGCAGGCGTGGGACGTGTGGGGCAACTGCCCGAACTCGACCTGGACCCGCGTGCTGTTCCAGAGCCGGGGCTGATCCCCGAAACGCGGGTCCGACCGTGGGTGCCGCACTGACCGGGCGGCACCCGGCCCGCACACCTGCCGCGTCCGTACGCGGGCACCCTCAGGCCGCCCGGTCGTGGCGGCCGGGGTCCGCGGACGCGGGCGCGGCAGGCGCCGGGAACTCCTCGATGGCGAGTTCGCCCGCCGTGCGACGGCCGGCCCGGTCCTGCGCGGGTGGGGAGAGCGCGACGAAGGCCGCGGCGAGGAAGAGGAAGGAGCCGAGACCGACGGCGAGCGGGAAGATGAACTCCATGGGGCTCGCGCCGCCGGGGCCGGTCCTGGTGGGCTCGAGGTGGACGTGGACGGCGGCCATGCCCGTGTAGTGCATGCAGCTCACCGCGAGCCCCATGACCAGCGAGGCGGCGGCCGCCGCGAAGCCGTTGCGGATGGTGACGGCGGCCCAGAGCGCGGCGGTGGCGGCGCCGACCGCGACCAGGACCGACAGCGCGACCGTCCCGGAGTCGTAGCGCAGGCCGGCGCGCATCCGCACGGCGGCCATGCCGAGGTAGTGCATCGCGGCGACGCCGAGGCCGGTGATGAGGCCGCCGACCAAGAGGGCGGGCCCGCGGGGGCCGCGGTAGGCGACAACGGCCAGGCCGAGACCGGTGACCAGCACCGCGACCAACAGACTCAGGACGGTCAGCGGGACGTCGTAACGCAACTCGGTGCCCGCGACGGCGAAGCCCGACATGGCGACGAAGTGCATCGCCCAGATGCCCGAGCCGATCGCGGCGGCGGCCGTCAGGAGCCGGTTCCGGCGGGCGACGCCGGTCGCGGCGAGGCCGCGCAGGGTGCAGCGCAGGCCGAGCGCGGCGCCCGCGCAGGCCAGGACGTACGAGAGCGTGGGTGTCAGCCAGCCGGAGCCGAGGTGGTTGACGCTTCCCATGGGACCTCCGGTCGACCCGTCCCCGTCATATGCCGGACGCTCATGCGACCCCGGTCCGGGATGCGTGGGACGCTACCGAGGACCGGCACTGGCCAGCGGAAGATCCGAAAAGCTGCCCGCGGGGCGGGAACCGTGTGCTCGAATGGGTCGGTTGTGCACCCCGGGACGATTGGGCCCGGAGAGCCCGGCGGACCGGCGGGCGCGCGAACGGCGAACAGCGGGCGGAGAACGGCGGTCCGCGAACGGCGAACAGGTTTCAGATAACAGATGACAGATGTTGAAATCTGTTATCTGTCATCTGTTATCTGTTCGCCGGCCCCCGCCCCCTTGGCCCCTGCCCCCTGTCCCCTGTCCCCTGTCCCCTGCCACCCCTCACCCGATCACCGCGGCGTCACCCGGATCCTCATCGGGCTCGCCGTCCGCAACGTGATCCCCTGGGCGAGCGCCACCCGGTGGTCGACCACCTCCAGATCGAAGTCCCGCAGCAGCACGCCCAGCGCCAGCACCGCCTCCAGCATCGAGAAGTGCTGCCCGATGCACGCCCGCGGACCGCCCCCGAACGGGAACCACGCGTACCGGTGCCGCCCCTTCTCACGCTCCGGCAGGAAGCGGTCCGGGTCGAAGCGGTCCGGCTCCTCCCAGTGGTCGGGGTGCCGGTGGGTGACCCACGGCACCACGAGCACCTGCGAGCCTCCCGGCAGGACGTGCCCGCCGATGACCGTCTCCTCCACCGAGCGCCGCCCGATCAGCGAAGCCGCCGGGTAGAGGCGCATCGCCTCCTTCAACACCCGCGTGATGTACGGCAGTTCCTCCAGGTCCGCGGCAGTCGGCGCCCGACCGCCGAGCACCTTCTCCGCCTCCTCCTGCGCGAGCCGCCGCTGCTCCGGGTGCCCGGCGAGCAAGTGCAGGGCGAAGGCGAGCGAGGTCGCCGTCGTCTCGTGCCCGGCGAGCAGGAACACCAGGACCTGGTCCCGGAGTTCGTCCCGGTCCAGCTGCTCGCCGTCCTCGCCGCGCGCCTGCTCCAGCAGCGTCAGCAGGTCGTCCGCGTCGGGGTCGGCACCGCGCACCGCCCGGTCGGCGATGATCCGGTCGCAGACCGCGTACAGGTCCCGCTGCGCCCCGACGCCCCGCCGGTTGCCCGGGGTCGGCCAGTGGCGCGGCAGGCGGATCGGGGCGACGCCCCGGTCCTGGACGTAGGCGCCGAGGATCGGGAAGCTGCGGTGCACGACCGCCACCGCCTCCTCCACGTCCGCGCCGAACAGGATCCGCGACACCGTGCGCAGCGCGAACCGCGACATCTCGTCCGCCGCGTCCACGACGCCGTCCGGCACCGCGTGCCAGCGCGCCGTGAGGGCCCGGGACTCCAGCGCGATCGCGTCCGCGTAGCCGTCCACCCGGCGACGGGTGAACAGCGGCTGGATGAGCCGGCGCTGGCGCTGGTAGTCGTCGTCCTGGCTGGTGAGCAGGCCGTTGCCGACGCTGGTCCGCAGCTCGTCGTAGAAGGCGTTCTCCTTGCGGAAGTTGGCGGCCTCGCCGCCGAGCACCTGCTGGGCGCCCTCGGGGGAGAACACCGCGTAGAGGTCCGTGCCGAGGCCGATCGGCCCGACGTGGAAGCGGACCAGGTCGCCGTAGTCGCGCCGGGCGTCGCGCAGGGTGCGCAGCGGGCGGCGGCCGATGTCGAGTCCGGAGCCGATGAGGGGCAGGCCGGGCGGTCCGGGTATCGAGCGGGTCGGGACGGCAGGTGCGGGGGCGGCGGCGATCGTCATCGGGTCTCCTTCTCCACGGCGCCCCAACAACCTAACTGACCGGTAATCATCGGCGGAAGGGTGCGCGGGGAGGGCGGACGCCCTATCGAACGCGCCCGGTCGTACCGAACACGCTCGCCCCCGCGCTCGCCCCGCTCCGGCTCCGGCTCCGGCTCCCGGACCGGCTCCGGCTCCCGAACCGGCTCCCGCACCCGCACCCGCCGAGCAAGACTGTCCGCCGAGCCCGCCGCTGCCCCTACTCGTACTCGGTGCCGCCCTTGCGGGTCAGGTAGGCGTCACCGACCACCTTGGCGATCGCCCGGCTCCCGAGCAGCGGGCTCCAGCGCTCGGTCACCGGCCGGATCACCACGCCTTCGCGCATGTGCAGTTCGCGCCCGGAGACGGTCTCCTTGCCCTGCGCGAGCCCCAGCACCGTGTCGGGGTCGAACGGTCCGCGCCACAGCTCGGGCACCAGCGGCAGCCGGCCGTCGAGCAGGTCGGCCGCGGACAGCCAGCGCAGTTGCCCGTCGACCACGGCGGAGACGTCGAACGCGGCGTAGCCGGGCAGCTCGCTCCGGCCGGCGGCGCCGTACGTCAGGTCCTGGACGCCGACCCCGAAGACCTCGCCGAAGATGCCGACGCGCTCGGCGCCGAGCCGCTCGGCCAGTCGGGCGGCCACGTCCGGTATGCCGTGGGCGCGCACGGCGCGCCAGTAGAGGTTGCGCTCGTCCTCGACCAGGGCGAGCCCCTGCGCGCCGATGCCCTTGGACGACACGTGCACCTCACCGGTGGCGGCGGTGTAGGTGACGAGGCAGCAACTGCCGTGCAGCTTCTCGGTGAGCACGACGGGCTCGCCGGGCTCGAAGACGTCCGGGTAGCGCTTGAGGTTCTCGATGTCCACCCAGGGCAGGAGGTCGGGCGCGCGGACGACGTCGCCGTTCATCGACGTGGGGATCGGCGGCTGCCACTTGACGATCCCGAGGGCCTCGGCGAAGTCCTCGCCGTGCTCCGCCGCGGCGGCCAGGTCGGTGCCGGCGAGCGAGGCGGGGCGGCAGACGATGCCCTGCGACAGTTCGCCGCGCAGCCGGACGGCCCTCACGCGGTCCGCCTTACTGCCGGCCAGTTTGCCGGTCAGGCCGAGTTCCGCGATCAGTTCCTCGGGGAGCACGGACTGTTCGGGGATGTAGACGGCGTAGTCGCCGGTCCGGTACACGCCCTTCGCGACCACCGCCCGGTAGAGCCCGACCTGCGCAAGCTCCAGGGCGTCGGCGTTCGGGTGTTCCAGGACGACCAGCTTCTCGGCGGTGACGCGCAGCGTGGACATGGACGGGCTCCTCCCCGTGGTTCTCGGTGCACCCTGCCGGGTGGCCGGGCGCGGACCGCCACCACTCTGTCGGCTCGGACCACCGGGCGCGACGGAATTTCAGCGCGCCCCTGCCGTGGGCCCTCCGCCGTGCACCTTCCGCCGCATGCCTTCCACCTCATGCCTTCCGCCATGCGCCTTCCCCTGCTGCTCTCCGGCAGCGCCCGATCCGCGGCCGCACCCCCAGTGCGCCCCAGGACCACCCCAGGGCCACCCCGACACCACCGTCCGTGCACGTTTGAGCCTTCCCACAGTTGGGAAGACACCCTCGCCACGCCTCGCCTGTGCAATGTGACAGACGATTTTCCGCTCGCATCTGCGGCACTATGATCACCGTAACGGCCGCACCTGCGGCCTCATCCCCGCGCCCCTTCCGGCGCGCGCCGAGGAAGGGAAGCACCGATGGGCTCCCGCACGACCACCACCCGCAGACTCGCCGTCGCCGCCGCCGCGGCCCTCGTCCTCAGCCTCGGGGTCACCGCGTGTGGCAGCGACGGCGGCAAGTCCTCGGCCGGCGCGACGACCCCGGCGGCCTCCGCGGGCTCGGCGGCGGCCGGCGGCACGGCGAGCGCGGGCTCGGTCCCGAAGGCCACCGGCAACATCACCGTCTTCGCCGCCGCCTCGCTCAAGGAGACCTTCACCGAGCTCGGCAAGAAGTTCGAGGCCGCGAACCCGGGCGCCAAGGTCACGTTCAACTTCGGCGGCAGCTCCAGCCTCGCCACCAGCATCAACTCCGGTGCCCCGGCCGACGTGTTCGCCGCCGCCAGCCCGGCCACCATGAAGACCGTGACGGACGCGGGCGGCGCGAGCGGCACGCCGGCCACCTTCGTCAAGAACACGCTCACCATCGCCGTGCCCAAGGGCAACCCCAAGCACATCACCGGGCTGAAGGACCTCACCACCTCCGGCGTGAAGGTCGCGCTGTGCGCCAAGGAGGTGCCGTGCGGCGCCGCCGCCCTGACGGCGCTGCAGGCCGCCGGCGTCAACCTGACCCCCGTCACCCTCGAACAGGACGTCAAGGGCGCGCTCACGAAGGTCGAGCTCGGCGAGGTCGACGCCTCCCTCGTCTACCAGACCGACGTGAAGGCCGACGCGGGCAAGATCGACGGCGTGGACTTCCCCGAGGCCGCCAAGGCCGTGAACGACTACCCGATCGCCACGCTGGCCAAGGCCCCGAACAAGGACGGCGCCGCCGCGTTCGTCGCCTACGTGCAGTCGCCCGAGGCCAAGCAGGTCCTGACCGCGGCGGGCTTCCAGGCACCGTGAGCGGCCGAGACAACGGCACCGGGGCGGGCACCGGCCACGGGGACACCCCGGCCGGCGCCCGCCCAGCCGCCGACCTGGCCCGCGCAACCGGCACTCTCGGCAGCACGCCCGGCACGCCCGCTACGCCGTCCCGTGCCAGGAAGGGACCGCGCCGACGCCGGCACGCGCCGCGCGTCCCGGCCACGCTGCTGCTCCCGGCGCTGCTCGGGCTGGCGTTCCTGATCCTCCCGCTCGTCGGCCTGCTGGTCCGCGCCCCGTGGAGCGCCCTCTCCGAGGAGCTGACCAGCACCGCCGTCTGGGACGCCCTGCGGCTGTCCCTCATCTGCGCGACGCTCGCCACCACGGTGTCGCTGGTCCTCGGCGTCCCGTTGGCGTGGCTGCTCGCCCGCACCGAGCTGCCCGGCCGACGGGTCATCCGGGCGCTGGTCACGCTGCCGCTGGTGCTGCCGCCGGTGGTCGGCGGCGTGGCGCTGCTGCTGGTCCTCGGGCGGCGCGGGATCGTCGGCTCGTGGCTGGACTCGGCGTTCGGCATCACCCTGCCGTTCACCACCACCGGCGTGGTGATCGCCGAGGCATTCGTCGCGATGCCGTTCCTGGTGATCAGCGTCGAGGGCGCGCTGCGCGCCGCCGACCCCCGTTACGAGGAGGCCGCGGCGACCCTGGGCGCGTCCCGGCTGACGGCCTTCCGCCGTGTCACGCTGCCGCTGATCGCGCCTGGCATCGCCGCCGGAGCCGTGCTCGCGTGGGCCCGGGCGCTCGGCGAGTTCGGCGCGACGATCACGTTCGCGGGCAACTTCCCCGGGAAGACCCAGACCATGCCGCTGGCCGTCTACCTCGCCATGGAGTCCGACCCGGAGGCGGCGATCGCACTGTCCCTGGTGCTGCTCGCGGTGTCCGTCGCCGTCCTGGTCGGTCTGCGCGACCGGTGGATGTCCACCACGCCGTGACCACCCCATGACCGCTTCCGTCCCTTCCCTCTCCCCCGCCCCATGGACGCCGCCCGGATGAACCCAGGACCCGTGAACCCCGCTCAGCCGAACCCGGCCCCAGGAAACCCGGCCACCGAAAGCCCCGTGCCCGGACGTCCAGCGCCCGCCCTCGACGCCCGGCTGCGGATCGAGCGGGCCGCGTTCACGCTCGACCTGGCACTCAGCGCCGCGCCCGGGGAGGTGATCGCCCTGCTCGGCCCGAACGGCGCCGGCAAGTCCACCGCCCTGCGCGCCCTCGCCGGGCTGCTCCCGCTCACCGGCGGCCACCTGCGCCTGGACGGCACCCTGCTGGCGGACCCCGCGCGCCACGTCCACACCCCCGCCGAGGAGCGCCCGGTCGGCGTGGTGTTCCAGGACTACCTGCTCTTCCCGCACCTCAGCGCGCTCGACAACGTCGCCTTCGGCCCGCGCTGCCAGGGCCGTCCCAAGCGCGAGGCCCGCGCCGAGGCGGCCGTCTGGCTGGAGCGGATGGGCCTGGCGGACCAGTCCGCCTCCCGTCCCGGCGGCCTCTCCGGCGGGCAGGCGCAGCGCGTGGCCCTCGCCCGGGCGCTTGCGGTGCGCCCGCGGCTGCTCCTGCTGGACGAGCCGCTGGCCGCCCTGGACGCCCGCACCCGCCTCGACGTCCGCTCCCAACTCCGGCGCCACCTGGCCGAGTTCGAGGCGGTTGCGGTGCTGGTGACGCACGACCCGCTGGACGCCATGGTGCTGGCGGACCGGCTGGTGGTGATCGAGGGGGGCCAGGAGGTGCAGTCCGGTACCCCGGCGGAGATCGCCCGGCGGCCGCGCACCGACTACATCGCCCGCCTGGTCGGCCTCAACCTGTACCAGGGACGGGCGGACGGCCGGCGGGTCGAGCTGGCGGACGGCACGGTGCTGGCCACCACCGAGGAGCTGTCCGGTCCGGCGTTCGTCGCGTTCCCGCCGTCCGCGGTGACGCTGCACCGGGAGCGGCCCGACTCCAGCGCGCGCAACGTGTGGGAGGCCAAGGTCGTCGGGCTGGACCTGCACGGCGACCAGGTCCGCGCGGACCTGACCGGCGAGCTGCCGATGGCGGCGGACCTCACCCCGGCCGCGGTCGCGGAGCTCGACCTGGCGCCCGGCACCACGGTGTGGGCGTCGGTCAAGGCCACCCAGACGCACGCCTACCCGGCCTGAGGCAGGGGCCCGCGCCGCGCCGCCCCCTGCCCCTACCCCCGCCCCGAGACGCCCCGAGACGCCTATTCCGAGACTTGTCCTCCGAGATTTGGACTCCGAGGCTGCTACTCCGCCGGCTCGACGAACCCTGATTCGTACGCCGCGATGACCGCCTGCGTGCGGTCGCGCGCGCCGAGCTTCGCGAGGACGCTGCTGACGTGCGTCTTGACCGTCTGCACGCCGACGAAGAGCCGGTCGGCGATCTCGCCGTTGCTGAGCCCCCGGGCGACCAGCCGCAGCACCTCCGCCTCGCGCTCGGTCAGGGCCGCCCTCGCCAACGCGGCGCGGGCCGCCGTGTTGCCGTGGCCGGCGGCGAGGCGGCGGATCGAGGCCGGGAAGAGCAGCGACTCCCCGGCCACCACGAGCCGCACGGCGTGGACGATCTCGGCCGGGCGGGAGCGCTTCAGCAGGAAGCCGTCCGCGCCCGCGCGCAGGGCCTGGTAGACGTAGTCGTCGTTCTCGAAGGTGGTGACGACGAGGATCCTCGGCAGCCGCTCCTCCGGGGCCCCCGGACCATCCGGGTGCGCCGCCGCCCGGGGCCGCACGAGTTCGCGGGTCGCGGCCAGGCCGTCCAGGACGGGCATCCGGACGTCCATCAGCACGACGTCCGGGCGCAGCGCGCGGGCGAGTGCCACTGCCTCGGCGCCGTCGGCCGCCTCGCCGACCACCCGCAGGTCGCCCTGTGCTTCCAGGACGGCCCGCAGGCCGGCCCGGACGAGCTCCTCGTCGTCGGCGAGCACGATGTCGACGGTCCCGGCGGCGCGCCCGTTGTTGATCATCACGATCCCAAGCGTAGGGGCAGCCGGACGGCGAGCACCCATTCACCAGGACCGTCGCCGCCCCCGCCCTGCCCCGCTGTCGCCGCAGTCCCCGCCGTGGCCTCGCCCCCGAGCAGGACGGCCCGTTCGCGGATCCCGCGCAGCCCCTTCCCACCGCGGCCGCCCGGCGCGGCACCCCGAGCCGATGAACCGCCGTGCGCGCGTGAGTCGTTGCGCAACAGGTTGGCGCAGCGCAGCTCCAACCGCCCGTCCCGGACGGCGATCCGGACGCTGACCGGCTCGCCCGGCGCGTACTTGAGGGCGTTGGTCAGCCCTTCCTGGACAATCCGGTAGGACTCGCGGGACAGCACCCCGGGCAGGACGCCGGCGGGCACGTCGATCGACGCGTCGACCGGGTTCCCCGCCGCCCGCGCGGTGTCGAAGAGGGAAGAAAGGTGCTCAACGCCCGGATTCTCGGTGGCCGTTCCGTCCGGAGCCTCGCGCAGCAGGACGAGCGTCCGTTCGAGGTCGTCCATGGCCCTGCGGCCGGTCTCCTCGATGACTTCGAGCGCCTTGGCGGCGAACGCTGGATCTCCGACCTCGCGCGCTGCACCTGCCTGAAGGACCGTCACCGTCAGGGCGTGGCCGATGGAGTCGTGCAGCTCGCGGGCCAACCGGTTGCGTTCCAACAGGCGTTCGGCCCGTAGTTCGGCCTCCGCAAGGCGCTCCGCCGGTGATGGACTCAGCAGCCCTATGGCCATCGCCAGTTGAAGCCGCCCGGCCCAGACAACCAGCCAGCCGTAGCCGAAGAGCAGCACCGGTGCCGTCAGAGGTCGCCAGAACCGCCCCAGTGCGTGGGGAAGTCGGAGCCCGACGAAGGCCGTGTCGGATCCGGTCAGTAGCGCATAGACGGCGGTGAGCACGGCCACCGACGCGAACCCCGTCACCGTTCCGAGCGCGACGCGCCCGATCAGCCAGGCGGCCGTGCGCCGCCGGTCGGCCCAGGTGCGGGACGGTTCGGCGGCGATGTCCTCCTCGCGGTCCGGCACCAGCAGCAGCCGCGCCTGGACGCCCTCCGCACGGCGCATCGCGGGCACCAGCGCGACGAGCGCCAGCAGGACGGCGTCCACTGCGACACTCTGCGCCAGGATCTCGGCGAGGCCCTTCCGGTACGTCCCGGGATAGATCATCAGCACGACGCCCGCGAAGACCCACCCGATCAGCAGGTGCAGCCAGCGCGCGTACGTGGCGCCCGCGAGCAGCGGCGCTATGAACCTCGGCATTGCGCCATCCTGCCAGGTCAGCACCACCCTTGGCGTCCCTCGCCGGTGCACGACCGGCTCCCTCCCGAGAGGGAGGCGCATCCCCTCCGCGGCGGGATCCGCCGGACCGGCCCGCCCCGGTCCAATGGAGCCACCCGCCGGAGGACCGGCACGGGAGCCCGGCCGGAACGCATTCGGGCCCGGCGAGAGGAACGAAGAGGTACGGCAGGAAGGCGCGCGCGGCCGTGATCGAGATCCAGGGCCTCACGAAGGAGTACGAGGGCAGGCGGGTCGTCGACGACCTGTCCTTCATTGTCCGGCCCGGCGTCGTCACCGGCTTCCTCGGCCCGAACGGCGCCGGGAAGAGCACGACGATGCGCCTGGTCCTTGGCCTGGAGCGCCCGACCGCCGGCCGCGCGCTGATCGGCGGCGGCGGCCCGGCCGGAGGCCGCCCGTACGCCGAACTGGCCTGCCCCCTGCGGCGGGTGGGAGCCCTGCTCGACGCCCACGCACTGCACGGTGGACGGACCGCACGCGGCCACCTGCGCTGGCTCGCCGCGAGCAACGGCCTTCCAGAGCAGAGGGTGGACGAGGTGCTCGCGCAGTCCGGACTGGCCGACGCCGCCACCCGCCGGATCCGCGGCTTCTCACTCGGCATGCGCCAGCGCCTCGGGGTCGCCGCGGCCCTGCTCGGCGACCCGCCCGTCCTGATGCTGGACGAGCCGGTGAACGGCCTCGACCCCGAGGGCATCCGCTGGATCCGCACCCTGCTGCGCGAGCTCGCCGCCGAGGGGCGGGCGGTGCTGGTGTCCTCCCACCTGATGTCCGAAATGGCGCTCACCGCCGACCACTTGGTGGTAATCGGCCGCGGCCGCCTGCTCGCGGACGCCCCGACGGCCGAGTTCATCGAGCGCCACGGCCGCCCCCGGGTGCGCGTCCGCGCCGTCGACGCGACGAAGCTCGCCGCACTGTTCGGCGGCGACGCCGCGCACCGACTGACCGCGGACCGGCTGGCAGCGCACCGACTGACCGCGGACCGGCTGGCCGCGGACGGCATCGCGGCGACCCAAGTGGACGACGGAGCCTGGGAGGTGAGCGGGGCGGAACCGGAACGGATCGCCGCACTCGCCGCCGAGCACGGTGTGGTCCTGTACGAGATCGCCCTCCAACAGGACTCCCTGGAAGAGGCGTTCATGCGGATGACGGCAGAGAGCGTCGAGTACCGCGCCAGCTCGGCGGCCGCAACATGAGCTCAACCACCAACGCTGGAAGCGTGTTTCGACACGCCCTTCGCGCCGAACGCATCAAGTTCACCACCCTGCCATCGCTCTGGATCCCGCCCCTGCTCGCGCTCCTCCTGACCCCCGGCATCACCACTGCGGTCGGCGCCGCGCTCGGCGGCACGGAGCCCCACCTCACCGACGACCCCGGCTCCGGCGTCTACTACGGCCTCAACTTCGGCCAGTTACCGGTGGCTTGCTTCGGCATCCTGCTGATCGGTCTGGAGTTCAATACCCGCATGATCGGCACCTCCCTGACCGCCATCCCGTCACGCGGACACCTGTACGGCGCGAAGCTCACCCTCGCAACCGCGGCCGCCCTCGTCGTCGGCATGGTCGGGACGGCGGGCGCGTTCGCCGGGTACGCCGCCACCGTCCCCGGCGAGTGGACCGGGCCGGCTCTGGTACGCAGCGCCACCGCCGGTGTGCTCTACCCCGCACTCCTGACGGTGTTCTGCCTCGGAGTGACCTCCCTGCTCGGCAACCTCACCGCCGCCATGGGCCTGCTGGCCCCGACCGTCTTCCTGCTCTCGCCGCTCCTCGGCGGCATCCCGGGAGCAGACCGGGTGGTGCAGTTCCTGCCCGACCGCGCCGGCCAGTACGCGCTGCACTACACCGACGACCCGCAGGTCGCCTACGGACACTGGACCGGCCTGCTGATCGCGGCACTCTGGGCGGGCGCCGCCGCGTACGCGGGCCTGCACGCCCTGCGCCGCCGCGCCGCCTGACCACGGGCCACCGCCCACGGACCACAGAGCGCCGACCACGAGCGCGCCAACTGCTCTGGAAACCGAGGACCGTCGTGACCACCACGCACCACGCACTGCGCGCCGAACGGATCAAGTTCACCACGCTGCCGTCCCAATGGGCGGCACCGCTGGTCACCCTGGCGCTGACCGTCGGCATCACCGCCGCCGTCGGCGCCGCGTCCGGGCGGGACCCTGCACCGCCCGGCAAGGACCCGGCCGCGACGATCCACTACGGGCTGCTGTTCGGCCACGTGGGCGTGGCCTGCCTCGGCGTCCTGTTGATCGACCAGGAGTTCAACACCCGCATGATCGGTACCTCCTTGACCGCCGTCCCGTCGCGCGGACGCCTGTACGGCGCGAAGCTCGCCGTGGGCTTCTGGCTTGGCCTGTTGCTCGGACTGGCCTCCACCGCAGGCTCGTTCGCCGCGACCGCCGCGACCACCGGCCTCGACCTCTTCACCCCGGGCCTCGCCCGCAGCTTCCTGGCCGGCGTGGCCTATCACCCGCTGCTGGTCACCCTCTGCCTCGGACTGACGGCGATGCTCGGAAACCTCAGCGCCGCCATCGGCCTGATCCCGCCGATGGTCTTCCTCGGCACGACGTGGCTGGCGGCCATCCCCGGCGTCCGCGAGGCCGGCCAGTTCCTCCCCGACCGCGCGGGCCTGTACGCGATGCGCACCCGGACCGAGCCGGGCATCCACTACGGCCACTGGGCGGGCCTGCTGATCATGACCGCGTGGACGGCCGCCGCGACCTACGGCGGACTGCGAGCGATGCGGCGGTACGAGGCGTCGGGCCACTAGCAACTTTCGGGTTGCACGTCGGCGGATCGACGTGCAACGCTGGACTTGCACACAACGGCACCGGATGGGGGAGATCCACGGCATGGTCAGCGACAGCACGGTCACCGACGGCACGGCCGCCGACAGCATCGAACGCGAGATCGTCATCGCGGCACCCCGCGAGCGGGTCTGGCAGATCCTCACCCGGGCCGAGTTCCTGGGCCGCTGGTTCGGCAGCGGCGCCCCGGCCGAGATCGACCTGCGGCCGGGCGGGCGCATGGTCTTCGACCACGGGGTCCACGGCACGCTGCCCGCCCGGATCGAACAGGTGGAGCGGCCCGCGGTGTTCTCCTACCGCTGGTCGCAGGGCGCGGCCGGGGAGGAGCCCGCCGCCGACAACTCCACACTGGTCCGGTTCACCCTCACGGCCGTTCCCGGCGGCACCCGGCTGCGGATGGTCGAGAGCGGCTTCGCCACCCTCGCCCTGCCCACCGAAGCCGTCCTGGCCCGTCACGAGCAGAACAGCGCCGGATGGGATCGGAAGCTTCCCGAACTCGTCCTCCATGTCGCGAAGTTGCCCGCGTGACACCGGAGCACGGAAGCGATCCGGTCGCGGCGGTACTGGCCGCGCTCGCCGAGCCGACCAGGCGGCACGTCCTCGACGCCCTGGCCGCCCGGGGCGCGGCGACCGCCACCGAGCTCGCCAACGGACTCCCCGTCACCCGGCAGGCGATCGTCAAGCACCTCGCCGTCCTCGACCAGGCGGGCCTCGTCACCGCCCATCGCGCCGGACGCGAAGTCCGCTACCGGCCGGCCCCCGACACCCTCACGGCCACCGCCCGCTGGATGGCCGACCTGGCCGACGCCTGGGACCAGCATCTCCTGGCCATCAAGCACCTCGCGGAGGGAGCGACGGCGGCGGAGTGACCGCCGTCGGGTGACGACAAAAACCGAAAAAAATAAAAATTTGATTTTTTGTAAAATGGTATAAGTTGGGGGTTAACTGTTAGGCGGACCCCGAAGACGCTTAGCCCCCAC
>NZ_JBHWGV010000010.1:87433-121425 GCF_042732955.1 Kitasatospora sp. NPDC059747
CCTGGGGGCGGGCGCGCGGGGGGCGGCGTCCCCGCCGTCGGGTGCCCACAAACCGCGAACAGATAACAGATTTCAGATTTTGAAATCTGTTATCTGTTCGCTGTTACCTGTTCGCCGTCACCCGACGACCGTTCGCCGCTCGGGCAAGGCGGCCAGACACAGCCGTGGACGGTCGAAGTACGCGTCAGCCGCCCCGAAGACCCACCGCCAGGGTCAGTTCAAGGACCCGGTCGGGCGAGGCGAGATCCGGAAACAGCTCCCGCAGCTGCGACATCCGGTAGCGGACCGTCTGAGGATGGACGAACAACGCCGCCGCCACCTCGTCCCGCCTGCCCTGGTGCAGCAGCCACGCCCGCAACGTCTCCTCCAGCCGCCGTGCGGTCGCGACAGGCAGGGTCCGCAACGGCGCGAGGGCTCGGGTACGCAGGTCTGCGAACGCGTCCGCGTCCGCGCTCAGCACCAGCTCGGGCAGGTGGTCCTCGGTGTCGCGAATCTCAGAGGAGAGGGAGCGCGCACGGACGGCTCGCGCGTACGAGGCGGATGCACGAATCCATGGCCGTGCCGGGCCGACCACGGCGGTGCGGTCGGTCAGCTGCCGCAGGAGGTGTGGCCGGTCGGCATCGGGGACGAGCAGCACACCGGTGGCGTCCGGCAGATCGTCGAGGACGAGGGTGCTCGGGTCGAGCACGCGGTAGGCGGGCCGGGCCTGGGCGGCGGGCAGCAGGACCGCGGTCAGCGTAACCGGGGGCTGCCACCCGGCCCGTTGAACGGAGGCCAGCAGCACGTCCGGACTCGCGCCGGCGAGGAGGTCGCGGGCCAGGTGTTCCAGGTGGCGCTCCTGGGCCCTGCCCCGGGCGGCCAGTTCGTCGGCATGGCCCGCGGCGCTCGCGGCGGAGAGCTCGTCGATGTAGGCGAAGGTCAGCTCGGCGAACTTGGCGACCTCGGCGGCGGGCAGACCCGCGGGCACGGCACCCGCTGCCAGGCATCGCCAGGCCACACGGGCGCCGACGCGGTAGGCGCTGAGCAGGGCGTCCATCGAACGGCCGTCCCGCACCTCGCCGCGGCCCAGCTCGTAGGCCGCGTCACCGGCGTCGCCGCCCGTGGCGTTCCCGCTCGCGAGGTCCAGGTAGTGCCCCAGGGCGGTGCGGACGGCTCGGCGGATGGTGCCGCCCATGCGGCCCGAAAGCGCGTTGGCGTAGGGAGGGACCTCGTCGATGATCGCCTCGACGACCTCGTCGGCGGTGGCCGTCAGCGCGGCCCGAAGCGCGGTGACCGTCGTCTCGTCCAGGACCAGCTCGCCGGCCCTCCGGATTGCTTGGCTCATGTTCTTGTTCCCTGCGAACAACTCAGCCGATCGGATTTACGTCCTATGGTCAGGACTTTACGCCCCGAGGCGCAGCAAGCTGGAGTCATGACGAGTGCAGCGCTCCGCAGCAGGGCGTGGAAACTGCTGGAGATGGTCACGACGCCGCTGCTGCCGTCGGACTACCTCGACCTGGTCAGCCCGCTGCGTGCGGGCGCCGACCTGCGTGGGCGCATCGAGGCCGTGCACCCCGAGACGAGTGACGCCGCGACCGTCGTGATCAGGCCGGGACGGGGCTGGCGCGGCCACACTGCCGGTCAGTACGTACGGATCGGGGTCGACGTCGACGGGAGGCGCCTGTGGCGTTCCTACTCCATCACCTCACCGACGGACCGCCGGGACGGCCGCATCACGATCACCGTGAAGGCGATCCCGGACGGCAAGGTCAGCAACCACCTCGTCCGCAGGGCGACCCCGGGCACGCTGGTCCAGCTCGATCAGCCGACCGGTGACTTCGTGCTGCCGCGCGCCAAGCCCGCCAAGGTGCTCTACCTGACGGCCGGCAGCGGCATCACGCCCGTGATGGGCATGCTGCGCGACATCGAGTTCGACGACGTCGTCATGGTCCACTGCGCGCCCCGGCCGCAAGACGTGATCTTCCGCGACGAACTGCACGGCCTGGTCGCGGACAAGAAGCTGCGCCTCACCGAGGTGCACACCTCCACCGGCGGCAGGCTCGACATCGCCCGCCTCGCCGAACTCGTGCCCGACTGGGCCGAGCGCGAGACCTGGGCCTGCGGGCCCGCGGGCCTGCTCGACGCCGCAGAGGGGCACTGGACCGAACACGGCGTCCGAGAGCGCCTGCACACCGAACGGTTCCGCCCCCGCATCGTCGCCGGCAACGGCGACGGCGGCGGCGAGGTCACGTTCAGCACCACCGGCAAGACCGTCGACGCGGACGGCGTCACGCCGTTGCTGGACATCGGCGAGGAAGCCGGCGTGCTCATGCCCTCCGGGTGCCGCATGGGCATCTGCTTCGGCTGCGTCACGCCGCTCAAGGCGGGCGCCGTCCGCGACCTGCGCACCGGCGAGATCACCGAGGCCGAGCCGGGCGTCCTCATCCAGACCTGCGTGTCCGCCGCGGCGGGCCCCTGCGACATCGAACGGTAGAGGCACCTTGACCGCAATCGACCCCACCGCCCACCTGACCGCGGAGCAGATCGAGGAGCTCGGCCGCGAGCTGGACGCGATCCGCGACGCGGTGATCGCCGACCGCGGTGAGAAGGACGCCGCCTACATCCGCAAGGTCATCTCGGCGCAGCGCAAGCTCGAGCTGGCCAGCAGGGGCGTGCTGCTGTTCTCGATCTTCCCGCCCGCGTGGCTGCTCGGCACCGCCGGCCTGTCCGTGGCGAAGATCATGGACAACATGGAGATCGGCCACAACGTCCTGCACGGCCAGTGGGACTGGATGCGGGACCCGAAGATCCACTCCACCACCTGGGAGTGGGACCACGTCTCGCCGGCCGAGCAGTGGAAGCACTCGCACAACGAGCTGCACCACACGTACACCAACGTGATCGGCAAGGACAACGACCTCGGATACGGCATCATGCGCGTCGACGAGGACCAGAAGTGGCACCCGCTCCACCTCGGCCAACCGCTGTGGAACTTCGTCAACGCCTGCTTCTTCGAGTACGGCATCGCGGCATACGACCTCGAACTCGGCAAGAACCTGCACAAGCGCCGCCGCGGGAACCCGGAGTTCCGCGCGCGGGCGAAGGCCGTGGGCCGCAAGATCCGCAAGCAGGTGCTCAAGGACTACGTGATCCACCCGCTGCTGTCGGGCCCGTCGTTCCTCACCACGCTCGCCGCCACGTTCACCGCGAACCTGGTCCGCAACATCTGGACCCACTCGGTGATCATGTGCGGGCACTTCCCCGAGGGCGTACAGGTCTTCGAGCGCCGGTCGGTCAAGGGCGAAACGCGCGGCCAGTGGTACCTGCGCCAGATGATGGGCTCGGCGAACATCAGCGGCAGCAGGGCCATGCACTTCATGACGGGCAACCTGTCCCACCAGATCGAGCATCACCTGTTCCCGGACCTGCCGAGCAACCGGTACGCCGAAGTCGCGGTGAAGGTGCGCGCGCTGTTCGAGAAGTACGAGCTGGAGTACGTCACCGGGCCGCTGCCCAAGCAGGTGTTCTCCGCGTGGCGCAAGGTCTTCCGGCTCTCGCTGCCGAACAGGAAGCCCAAGGCCGAGACACCGGCCCGCGAGAAGGAGCTCATCGCGGCCTGACGCCCGGTACTGGTCCTCCCGGTGACGACATCCGCGCGGGAGCCCTCGCCACGCTCGACGGCCCGCGGACCACGGCGGCCGGGACGGCAGCCCGACACGGCGTCGACCCGGCCCGGCCAGGCAGGACCGAGGAGGCCGGGCGCCGGCTCCGCTCCGGGGCACCGTCGACGCGCCGACGGCATCCGGTTCTCGGGCTCAGCGCAGCGCCGGGTGCTCCGCGATCACCGTGCAGCTGCCGGGGGCGATCTCGGTGAAGCCCGCGTCGCGGACCACCGGGAGGCCGCTCGCCACCAGCTCCGCCCACGCTTCCGGCGTCGGCGTCCGCACGGCGAGCGCGAAATCGGACTCGGCCCATTCCTTGCGCTGCGCCTCGTCCAGCCGCCACCAGGCGAGCTGGGCCGCGTGCCCGGTCTGGGCCATCGTCTTGCCCGCGCTCATCTCCACGTCCGGGTTGAGCCACAGCACCGGCAGGCCCGCCTGCGGGGCGCCGATCTCCTCGGTCTCCTCCAGGTCCGTCCCCGAGACCTGGAGCTTCGCGAGCTCCTTCGGCCACCCGTCCAGCGGGACCGGCGGGAACACCCGCACCTCCGCCTCCCGCCCCCGCACGGTGATCCCCGGCAGTTCGCCGGCCCGGCGCCACTCCCCGCCCCGGGCCCGCCGGACCACCTTGCGGATCCGCGCGTCCTCCCACGCGGCGACCCGCTCGGTCCACTCGCCGTCCGCCTCGGTGACCCGCGGGTCGGCGAGCAGCGTGAGCACGGCGCGGGCCGACGTCTCCAGCGCGTCCGTCCGCCCGGGCGGCGTGGCCCGCTCCATCCGCACCACCAGCGGCAGCACGTACTGCGGCCGGCCGTCGCGGTCGTCCGAGGTGGGCACGGGAACGGGGGCATCGAACGGAGAAGTCACCCGTCCAGCATGCCAGCCCCCCGGGTCACCCGATCACGGCAGGTCCCGCCCGGCCCCAGCCCTCTGCCGCACCCGTCGGTCACACCCGCCGGCCAGACCCCGCCGGTCACACCCGCCGGTCACAGCCGCCGGTCACACCCACCGGCCAGACCCGCCGGCGGCTACCGCAGCCGCTGCCGCAGCTCGTCCACCGCCGCACGGATGCCCGCGCTGTAGGCGTCCTCCGGCAGGGCGTCCAGGCTGCGGACGGCACGCTCCAGTTGCTCGCGCGCGAGGTCGGCCTCGCCCAGCTTGAGGTGGTCGGAGGCCAGGTTGAGGTGCAGCGACGGGTAGAACGCCCGCACCTGGAGCGCGGACTCGTACGTCTGGGCCCGCTCGGCGGTCAGCGAGTCGGCGGCGGCCAGCGCCCGGCGGTCCCACTCCAGTTCGGCCCGCGGATCGTCCTGGAGGTCCGCCAGGTAGTGGGCGAGCACGCAGCGGTGGAAGACGTCGCCGCGCTCGCCGAGCGCCTCCCACAGCGCCTCGAAGCTGGCCCGCGCCTCGGCCGTACGGCCGCGCTGCGCCGCCTGCACGCCGTCCAGTCCGAGCGCGATCCGGGAGAGGAACTGGTCGTCCCCGGCCGCCGGGAGCCCGTCCGGGCCTGCGGGCACGTCGCGCATATCAGATACATCGGACATGTCCGCAGCCTAGCCGCCGCCCCCGGAACGCGCCGGACGGCGGGTCAGCGCCGGTAGCCGCGCTGGCCGTCCCGCTCCTCCGCGTCCTCGTAGGCCAGGAACCAGCCCTCCGGGTGCGTCGCCGCCAGCAGCAGCTCGGTGCGCTGCTCGGTGGCGAGCTCCGGGTCGCCGTCGTCCGGCCCGTAGACGCCGAACAGCTCGTCGTGGCAGCCGTCCCAGTCGTAGTCGTACAGGTCGGCGGGCAGGTCTCCCATCATGTCGGCCACCGACTCGGGCTGCGCGCCGAGCAGCGCGCGGGCGTCGAGGAGGGCCATCCGCAGCGCGATCTCCTCGGCCAGGCAGCGCGGCAGCGGCCACTCGCCGAGCGCGAGGTCGTCGGCCAGGTCGTCGAACGCCCGGGCCATCCCGCGTCGCCAGCCCCGGTGGAGGCGCCAGGTGCGCTGGGGCAGCCGGGCGAAGACCGTCCAGTCGGCGTCCTCGCCGTCGGCGACCGGGTCGTCCCCGTGCTCGTCGAGGTCGTCGTACGCGGCGTCGGCCAGCCCGAGCAGCTGGGCGTGCAGGAGGCACGCGGTGCGCGGGGTGAGCGTCCAGTCCCCGCCCGCGCCGCCGCCGTCCTCGTCGTCGCCCTCCAGCGGGAACAGCTCGGCGAAATCCGGCGCGAAGTCCTCGGTGACGCTGATCTCCAGCGTCCCGCCGATCGCCTCGACGCCCGGGATCGCGGCCACCAGCCGGTCCGGGTGCAGCAGCGCACCGAGCGCCGCGTTGGCGTCCTCGGCCACCTCGCGCAGCAGGTCACGGCGCTGGCCCGCCGGATCGATGCCGTCGAAGTCCAGTTCCTCCACGGCCGCGATCGCCGCGGCGCGCAGCGCCGGCCAGTTGGTGATCCGCAGGCCCAGCACCACCGTCGCTTCGATCTCCTGCGCACCGGAGTCCTCCGCCGCGCCCGGCCCCTGTGGATGATCGCTTCGCTCGCCCATGGGGCTACGGTACGGCTTTTCGGCCGCCCGATCACCGGTCTGAACCAGCTTCCGGACACCTTGTCCGCCACGCCCCGGCCACGCCTCTGTCACTCGGACGCGCGACGGCGGCAGGATGGGCCCCATGGCTGACATCAACGAGTACGGCGGTGGGCAGGGCCCGAACGCCGACGTCCTGGTCGTGACCACCAACGACATCCCCGGCTTCCGCGTCGACCACGTGATCGGCGAGGTGTTCGGGCTGACCGTGCGCAGCCGGCACATCGGCAGCCAGATCGGTGCCGGGCTGAAGTCGCTGATCGGCGGCGAGCTGAAGGGTCTGACGAAGACCCTGGTGGAGAGCCGCAACGAGGCGATGGAGCGGCTGGTCGAGCAGACCAAGGCGCGCGGGGGCAACGCGGTCCTGATGATGCGCTTCGACGTGACGGAGGCGGCGGACGTCGGCACCGAGGTCTGCGCGTACGGCACGGCGGCCGTGATCTCCCCGACGACCTGAGGCGGCCGGTCCGGCTGATCCGTGCCCCCGGGGGCTCCTGGGGGCTCCGGGGCTCCCCGGAGCCGCCCGGGGCTGCCGGGCACTGCGGGGAACACCCGCCCCACCCCCCGATGTTTCATCGGCGTGACTGTTTACGGTGCAACCGACGACGCGGGGCAGCGGCGGGTGGACGTCCTGGTGGCGGGTGCCGGGCAGGCGGGCCTGTCCGCCGCCTACCACCTGCGCCGCCGCGGCGTCGCCCCCTACCGGGCGGACGCCGACGGCGGCTTCGTCGTGCTCGACGCGGGGAGTGGTCCGGGCGGCGCATGGGCCCACCGCTCGCCCTCCCTGCGGATGGCCACCGTGCACGGTTTCCACGACCTGCCCGACGCCGAACTGCCCGCCCCCGACCCGGCCTCCGCCGCCCGCGAGGTCGTGCCGGGGTACTTCGCGGCGTACGAGGCGCGGCACGCGCTCCCCGTCGTGCGCCCCGTGACCGTCCACGCGGTGCGCGCCGAGTCGGACCGGCCGGACTCGCGGCTGCTGGTCGAGACCGACCACGGCACCTGGTCCACCCGGGCATTGATCAACGCCACCGGCACCTGGACCCGCCCGTTCCTGCCGCACTACCCGGGCCACTTCGCCGGGCGGCAGCTGCACTACGTCGAGTACCGCGGGCCGGCGGAGTTCGTCGGGAAGCGCGTGCTGGTGGTGGGCGGCGGGGCGTCCGCGATCCAGGTGCTGTCGGAGGTCGCGGCGGTCGGCGAGACGGTGTGGGTCACGCGGACCCCGCCGGTCTTCCACGAGGGGCCGTTCACCCCCGAGTACGGGCGGGCAGTGGTCGCGAAGGTCGAGGAGCGGGTCCGCCTGGGACTGCCCGTGCGCAGCGTGGTGAGCGTGACCGGGCTCGGCCCGTCCGTCGCGTACCGGCGTGCCGAGGAGCTGGGCGCGCTGCACCGCCGGCCGATGTTCGACCGGCTCACCGAGCACGGAGTCGCCTGGGGGGACGAGGAGTCGGCGGTGGACGCGATCGTGTGGGCGACCGGCTTCCGCCCCGAGGTCGGGCACCTCGCCCCGCTCGGGCTGCGCTCCCCCGGCGGCGGCATCGCCCTCACCGGGACCCGGGCCACCGCGGATCCGCGCGTCCACCTCGTCGGCTACGGGCCGTCGGCGAGCACGGTCGGCGCCAACCGGGCCGGGCGCGCCGCCGTCAACGACCTGGTCCGCCTGCTCGGCGACCCGGCGGGGGATCTGGCGGGTGAGCCGACGAGGCGTCCCGACCCGGTCGGGGTCTGACGTGGTCGGGGTCCGACACGGTCCGGGCGCGGTCCGGGCGCGGTCCGGGCGCGGTCCGGGCGCGGTCCGGATCCAGCTGACGGCGGTCCGGCGGCAGGTCCCGGGTCAGCTCAGCGGTCGTAGTCGACCGTCACCCGGTCCGTCAGCGGGCGGGCCTGGCAGGTGAGGACGTAGCCCGCGGCCAGTTCCTTCTCCTCCAGCGCGAAGTTGCGGCGCATCTCCACCTCGCCGTCGGTGACGAGCGCGCGGCAGGTGCCGCAGACGCCGCCCTTGCAGGCGAACGGCAGGTCGGGGCGGGAGCGCTGGGCCCCGTCGAGGATCGAGCGGTCGCGCGGGAGGGAGAGCGTGCTGCCGCGCCCGTCGAGGACGACGGTGACCTCGCTGTGCACGCCGTCCGCCCCGGCGTCCGCCGCGTCGGGGTCGTCGGCCCGCTCCGTGACCGGCTCGTCCTCGGCGTGGAACAGCTCCTGGTGGACGCGCTCGCCCGGCACGCCCAGTTCGGCGAGCAGGTCCTTCGCCCCGGCGACCATGCCGAACGGGCCGCACAGCCACCAGTGCCCGACCCGCCCGACGTCCACGAGGGCGCCGAGCAGCGCGCGCACCCGCTCGGGGTCCAGACGGCCGCTGAGCAGTTCGGCGTCCCTGGTCTCCCGGGACAGCACGTGGACCAGCTGGAAGCGGCCGAGGTAGCGGTCCTTCAGGTCGGCCAGCTCGTCGGCGAACATGACGGTGTCGCTGCGCCGGTTGCCGTAGAGGAGGGTGACGGTGGAGGCGCGGTCGGCGGCCAGGACGGACGCGGCGATCGACAGCATCGGGGTGATGCCGGAGCCGGCCGCGAGCAGCACGTGGTCGGCGGGGACGCCGAGTTCGGGGCTGAACAGGCCGGTGGGCGTGAGCACCTCCAGCTCGTCGCCGACCCGGGCCTCGCGCACCAGCCGACGGGAGAACAGACCGCCCGGCACCTCGCGGACGGCGATCCGCAGCGGGCCGCCGGCGGGGGCGCAGATCGAGTACGAGCGGCGCTCGTCGCAGCCGTTCACCTCCTGGCGCAGCGTCAGCGTCTGCCCGGGCCGGAACGCGTACGCGGCGGCGAGCGCGTCCGGCACGGCGAAGGTCACCGCGACGGCGTCCTCGCAGAGCCGTTCGATCCCGGAGATCCGCAGGTGGTGGAAGACGGGGCGGCGGGCGGCCGCGGGAGCCGCGACGCTGATCCCGGCGCTGGTCTCAGCGCTGTTCTCGGCACTGGTCTCCGTGCTGGTCTCGGCGCTGGTCTCGGCGCTGGCGGCGGGCATTCAGATCTCCTTGACGCGTTCGAACGGCTCGCGGCAGGCGCGGCAGCGCCAGAGGGCCTTGCAGGCGGTGGAACCGAACCGGGACAGCTCCTCCGTGTCGGCGCTCCCGCACTGCGGGCACGGCACTGGGGCGGCGGAGGCGGCCGTCCGGGTGGGGCCCAGGGTGAGCGCGACCGGCGCCGCACCAGCGGCCCCCGCGCCCGGGCGCGGCGGGGCGATGCCCGCCTCGGCGAGCTTGCGGCGGCCCTCGGCGGTGATCATGTCGGTGGACCACGGCGGGTCCAGCCGCAGCCGCACCCGGACGTCCCGGTAGCCGGCCGCGCGCAGGCGGCGGTCGACGTCGGCGGCCATCTCCGCGACGGCCGGGCAGCCCGAGTACGTCGGGGTCAGCCAGGCGGTCACCGCGCCCGTGGCGCCGTCCGCCTCGACGTCGGCCAGCACCCCCAGGTCGGCCAGGGTGAGCATGGGCAGCTCCGGGTCCGGGACGGCCGCGGCGATCGCGCGGGCCAGGTCCCGCACGGTGGGCTCCGCCGACACGCCCGCGCCCGTCACCACGTCGCCCCCGGGTGGGCGCGGGCCACCACCTGCAGCTCCGCGAGCAGCGGTCCCAGTACCTCCGTGTGCACGCCGTCCCGGCCCGCGCGGCCCAGGACGGTGGCCAGCGGCAGCACGTCCGGCACCGTCAGCCCCGCCTCGGCGAGGACCGCGGCGAGCGAGCGCAGCACCGGTTCGCGCAGCGCCGCCGGGTCGACGCCCACGCGCAGCTCCACCGGGTGCGCCGTGAACAGCTCCTCCAGCAGCGGCCACACCGCGTCCAGCCCGGCCTGCATGCGCGCCGACGAGTACGGCGTGCCGTCGCCGAGCCGCAGCGTCCAAGCGGTCGCGTACTCGCGGTGGTACGCCAGCTCCTTGACGCCGCGGGCGGCGACGGCCGCGAGCACCGGGTCCGGGTGGGCACTCAGCGCCTCGTACAGCGCGCCGCGGACGGTCGCGAACACGAGCAGGCGGGCGACCGAGTGCGCGAAGTCGCCGTTCGGCGTCTCGACGAGGCGGACGTTGCGGAACTCGTGCTCCTCGCGCCAGTACGCGAAGTCGTCCTCGGTGCGCCCGGTGCCGTCCGCCTGGCCGGCCCTGGTGAGCAGCAGGCGGGCCTGGCCGAGCAGGTCGAGGCCGAGGTTGGCGAGCGCGACCTCCTCCTCCAGCTCGGGCGCGCGGGTGCACCACTCGATCAGCCGCTGGGCGAGGATCAGGGCGTCGTCGCCGAGCATCAGGCAGTAGGCGGCGAGGTCGGCGCCGTCCACGCCCTCGGGCAAGGCGCTGTCCACGCCGAGCAGCGGGTCGGCGAAGCCCGTCCCGTACGCCCAGCGGCCCTCGCCCTCGGGGCCGGGGGCGGCCTCGGAGAGGCTGAGGTAGACGTGGTCGTCGTCCGGTGCGGCGGCGGTGCCGGCGGGTGCGGTGTGGTCGTGCACGGTGGTTCCCCCGTCAGATGTGCGGGACATCCTCGGGGATGTCGTAGAAGGTCGGGTGGCGGTAGACCTTGTCGCCGCTGGGCTCGAAGAACGGGTCCCGCTCGTCCGGGGTGGAGGCCGTGATCGCGTCCGAGCGGACCACCCACAGGCTCACGCCCTCGTTGCGGCGGGTGTAGAGGTCGCGGGCGGCGAGCAGGGCCATCCGGTCGTCGGAGGCGTGCAGCGAACCGACGTGGACGTGGTTCAGGCCGCGCCGGGGGCGCACGAACACCTCGTACAGCGGCCAGCCGGCCTTGGCGGCGCCGTCGACGTTGGACTCGGTCACTTTCCGTTCTCCTGTTCGGTGCTGCTGGGCTGCTCGGCGGTCCCGTGCTCGGCGGTCCGGTACTCGGCGCCCCGGTGCTCGGCGGCGCGCTTCTCCGCGTAGGCGACGGCCGCCTCGCGGACCCAGGCGCCGTCCTCGTGGGCGGCCCGGCGGCGCTCGACGCGCTGGGCGTTGCACGGGCCCTGGCCCTTGATGACGCGGGTCAGCTCGGCCCAGTCGGGCTCGCCGAAGTCCCAGCCGCCGCGCTCCTCGTTCCGGCGCAGCTCGGGGTCGGGGAGGGTCACGCCGAGGTGCTCGGCCTGCGGGACGGTCATGTCCACGAAGCGCTGGCGCAGCTCGTCGTTGGTGTGGCGCTTGATCCGCCACGCCATCGACCGGGCCGTGTTCGGGGAGTCGGCGTCCGAGGGGCCGAACATCATCAGCGACGGCCACCACCAGCGGTCGACCGCGTCCTGGACCATCCGGCGCTGGGCGTCAGTGCCACGCATGAGGGTCATGAGCAGCTCGTAGCCCTGGCGCTGGTGGAAGGACTCCTCCTTGCAGACCCGGACCATCGCGCGGGCGTACGGGCCGTAGCTGCAGCGGCACAGCGGCACCTGGTTGCAGATCGCGGCGCCGTCGACCAGCCAGCCGATCACGCCGACGTCGGCGAAGGTGAGGGTCGGGTAGTTGAAGATCGAGGAGTACTTCTGGCGGCCGGAGATCAGCTTCTCGGTCAGCTCGGCGCGGTCGACGCCGAGCGTCTCGGCGGCGGCGTAGAGGTAGAGGCCGTGGCCGGCCTCGTCCTGGGCCTTCGCGAGGAGGATCGCCTTGCGGCGCAGCGACGGGGCGCGGGTGAGCCAGTTGCCCTCGGGCTGCATGCCGATGATCTCGGAGTGCGCGTGCTGGGCGATCTGGCGGATCAGGGTCGCCCGGTAGGCGTCGGGCATCCAGTCCCGGGGCTCGATCCGCTGTTCGGCGGCGATCACCGCCTCGAACCGCTCCTCCTGCGTCTGTGCGGGGACCGGCTCGGCCACCTCTGCTGTCACCACGGTCCCCTCTCACGTGCCTTCGCCGCGCATCAACCGACTGACCGTTCGGTCGGTACCATTCTGCGCGGCGAGGCAGGGCCCTGGCAAGGGATGAGGGTGGCGGGGATGGCGCGGGTGACGGGGGATGCGGGGACGCAGGGGCGCCGGGAGGTGCGGGGGTGCGGTGCGGGTGGACAGACAGATGACAGCGAACAGATTTCAAAATCTGTTCGCTGTCATCTGTTCGCTGTCATCTGTTCGTCGTCAGTCGTCGGCCGCTCGCCCGTCAGCCCTCCGCGCGGTCCCGCAGTCTCGGCAGCGGCACCGCGAGGAGCGCGGCGAGCAGGGCGATCCGGGGCGCGAGCTGATCGATCCGGATGTACTCGTGCCGGGCGTGCGCCCCGGCGCCGACCGCGCCGAAGCCGTCCAGCGTCGGCAGTCCTCGCGAGCCGGGCAGGTTGGTGTCCCCCGCGCCGCCCGCCGGACCGCCGTCGAGCTGCTGCCCCAGCACCGCCGCGAGCGAACGGACGTGCCTCAGCAGCGGATTGCCCGAGCGCTCCGGCCACGCCGGACGGCTCGACAGCACCTCGGTGCGCACCCGCGCCCCCGGTCGCAGGGCGGTCAGCCGGGCCAGGTTGTCGAGCGTCCGGCGCTGCGCCTCGGCGGTGGAGAACCGCAGACCGAGCTCGGCCTCGGCCCGCCCCGCGACGACGTTCGCACGCGAACCGCCGCTGATCCGACCGGCGTTGAGCTCCGTTCCGGGCTGACCGGCCAGGCCGCGGACCACGACGAGCTGGTCGACGAGCTCGTCGACGGCCGACACCCCGTCGCGGGAGTCGTTGCCCGCGTGGGCCTCCCGGCCGGTGACGGTGAGCCGCACCCGGCTGCTGCCGCGCCGGGCGGTCTTGAGCCGGCCGTCCGGATGCGGCGGTTCGAGGCCCAGGACAGCTGCGGCGCCCCGCAGTTGGCGCTCCACGAGGCGCCGCCCGTCCGGGCTGCCGATCTCTTCGTCGGACACCACGACCACCCGCACGCTGCGGTGCGGCCGCTGCCCGAGGTCGGCGAGGAGCGCGAACGCGCCTTCCAGGACGGCGAGGCCGCCCTTCATGTCGACGACGCCGGGACCGGTGAGCGTGCCGTCCTGTTCGGCGACGGGCCAGTCGGCGAGGGTGCCGACGGGCCAGACGGTGTCGTGGTGGCCGACGATGAGCAGGTGGGGCAGGGTCTCGTCCTGCCCCGCCCACTCCAGGACGAGGTGGTCGCCGGCCGGACCGGGTTCGCGACGGGCGGTGGCTCCGGTGGCACGGAACCCGGCGGCCAACTCCTCGGCGAGGGCGTCGAGTCGGGGAGCGTCACCACTCGGGGACTCGATCCGCGCCAGGTCGGCGCAGCGGCGTCGGACGCCGCCGGCGAGGGTCCGGGCGCGGGTGCTGAGGGCCTGCGGGAGCCCGGGGAGCGCGGCGGTGGAGGCGGGTTGGGCGACGGCGCCGGGCCGGGCCTCGACGACATGGGTGTCGGCAGCACGGGTCTCGGACCGGGCCGCAGCACGGGCCTCGGACCGGGTTTCGGACCGGGTTTCGGACCGGGTCTCGCCCTCGGTGGCGCCAGGCACGGTCGCCCTCCCGGTGGCGGTCACAGTGGCGTTCACGGAGGAGGCGGCCTTGGGCACCGGCGCGGAGGCTGCGGTGGACGTCGTCCTGGGCGTGGACTTCGGCGCGGTCGTGGCGGGCGCAGTCGCGGCGGGTGCGGCCTCGGCGGGCGCAGTCGCGGCGGGCGCGGGTGCGGCGGGTCCGGGTGCGGCCGGTGCAGTCGTGGCGGCCGCGGTCGCACGCGGCGACCCGACGATCTGGGGACTCAACGCTCGCCTCCTCGGCCGCCGCCGGTATTCAGCGGCCGCACCGGCCGGCCGGTCCATCCGGCGTGCCGGACCCGGGCGGGCCGGGCCGGGCGGCCGGAATGGTGGGCGGTCCGTCCGGACGGCCCGTCCGGCCCAACTGCGGTGGAACGGCTGGTCGGCGTGCTTGGCATTGCGTCCTCCTCGCTCGATCCGGTGGCTCCGGTTCACCCGGTGCCCCGTGGACGGCGGCTTCGTAGCGGTGGGCGCGGTGAGCGCACCGCAGGGAAGCCGAGATGTGAGCCTAGAAGAACCGTTCGGCTTCCTGCGAGGTGGCCCTGCTCCCAGCGTGCCGGGCCGGACCCAGCCTCGGGCACCCGTCGGGGAACGGCGGCGGACGCTCGGCGTGCGGGCCCGGTTCGGCGCGCGGACGCGGTCGCCGGATCGCGTCCACCTCCACCATGGACCCGCCGCCGCGCTTCGGCAGCGCAAACCGCCAAGGCGCCGCATTTCCACGCCGGATGGGTGACACGGGCTCAGCGCGCGGTACGAATCCGGGGCGCGACCAGGGGCATCGGGGTCACCCGCCGGGCCGGGAGCCGGAGGCGGTGCCGGGACGCGCCGGGCTCAGGCGCCGTCCGCCACCAGCCCTGCGTCGCGTGCGATCAGCGCGGCCTGGACGCGGTTGCCGACGCCGAGGGCGGTGAGGATCCGGCTGACGTGTGCCTTGACGGTGCTCTCCCGCATCCCGAGGACGCCCGCGATCTCGGCGTTGGAGAGTCCGTCGGCGAGTTCGCGCAGCACGTCGGTCTCGCGCGGGGTCAGCCCGGAGACCCTGTTGCGGGCCGCGACGGACCGGGGCGCGCCCGTGCGGTGGTAGCGGTCGATGAGGCGGCGGGCGGCGGACGGGTGGAGCATGCCCTGTCCGCCGGCGACGACGTGCACGGCCCGCGCGATCTCGGCCGGCGGGGTGTCCTTGAGCAGGAAGCCGTCGGCACCCGCGGCGAGCGCCCGGTAGACGTATTCGTCCAGGTCGAAGGTGGTGAGCGCGATGACGCGCGGGGCCTCGGGCAGCTCGCGCAGGCGGCGGGTGGCGGCGATGCCGTCGAGGCGGGGCATCCGGATGTCCATCAGCGCGACGTCGATCCGTCGGGCGGCCGCCAGTTCGACGGCCTGGAGGCCGTCGGCGGCCTCGGCGACGACGACGAGCCCCGGGTCCTGGGCGAGCAGGTCGACGAGGCCGAGCCGGACCAGTGCGTCGTCGTCGACCACCATTGTGCGGATCATGGGACGTCCTCGGGCAGCGGGGGCGGAGTGGGGGTCAGGAGGATGGGCGGGCCGGGCACTATGTCCGGATCCGGTCTGTCTGTCGACGGCCTGGCCGAAACCGGCCCAGCGGAATCCGGCCCTTCCGCGTCCGACTCGGCCGAAACCCGACCGTCCGGATCCGGTCGGCCTGGCCGCCGCCGCGGACCGTCCGCTCCAGCCGACACCGCCCCATGCGCGGCAGGGACCTCCGGGAGCGCCTGCGACGGGCGCTCCGCTGCCGGGAGGCGTGCCGAGAGGCGGTAGCCGCCACTGCCGTCCGGCCCGGCGTCGAGGTGTCCGCCGAGCGCGGCGACACGTTCGGCGAGCCCCACCAGGCCGTAACCTCCGCCACTCGCACAGCCGTTGGGCGTCGCCGATCCTGGACCATTACGAACCTCGACGGTGGTGGCCGGGGCTCCGTAGCCGACCCGGACCGTGACGGGTGCGGCGTGCGCGTGCTTGCGGGCGTTCGTCAGCGCCTCCTGGACCAGCCGGTGCACGGCCAGGCGGTGGGTGGTCGGGACGGCGTCGGGATCGCCGGCGAGGGCGAGTTCAACCTCCTGCCCGGCCTCGACGGCCTCACCGACCAGCTCGGTGAGATCGCGCAGGGCGGGCGCCGCCACCCGCGCGGACTCCTCCGCCCGTGGCCCCGGTTCACCGTCCAGCGGCCTCGGTTCACCGTCCAGCGGCCTCGGTTCGCGGGCCGGCTGCCTGGGCGGCGGGTCGGTGCGCAGCGCCCCGAGGACGTCGCGCAGGTCGTCGAGGGAGTGGGCCGCGGTGGTGCGCAGGAGTTCGAGCCGGTGGGTGAGCCGGTCGGGGTCTTCGGCGACGGTACCGGCCCTGGCCTGGTCGCGCAGGACTCCGGCGTGCAGCACGAGGAGGCTCAGGCGGTGGGCGAGGACGTCGTGCATCTCCCGTGCGATGCGGGCCCGTTCGGCGGATCTGGCCTGCTCGGCGCGCAACTCCCGTTCGCGGCTCAGTGTTTCGACCTGTTCGCGCAGGGTGCGGATCAGGACGCGGCGACCGTGCAGCCAGAGGCCGACGGACAGTGTCGCGGCCTGGAGCAGGAGTTGGGATCCGGTGGTGCCGGCCCAGCCGACCAGTGTGTCGGCCCGGGTGGCGTTGAGCACGGCGATGGCGGTGCCGCCGACGACGGCGGGACCTACGCGGCCGAGATAGGCGAGGTGGTAGACGCTGAACAATCCGGGCAGGGCGCGGTTGAGCAGACCGCCGGTGAGGACCGGCAGCACGGCGGAGGCCACCGGATACCGGCGGGCGAGGAGCAGGGAGAGCGAGGCGAGGGTGGCTGCGACGGCCTCCGGCACACGCAACGGATCGTCCGTGCGGGACCAGTGGACGAGCGCTTCCTCGACGGCGAGCGCGAGGACGGCGAGCAGGAGCAGCGTGTCGACCCATGGGCGGCGGCCGGGTCCGTACCAGCCGAGCGGGCCCGTGCGCATCGGCCCACCCCGCCCTCTCCCCACAATCCCTCCATCCGTCCGGCTCGATGCTACGGGCGGCCGACGCGGCGCGGCCCCCTCCTTGCGGTCACCGGGACCCTCGACTTTCGTCAGGGGTCGGCGCGGTCCGTCGGCCGATTCCGGGGACTTCGGGCGCTCCTAGCGTCGACGGCATGACGAACGAATGGTCCGACTCATCATCTCCGCACGGCAGTTCACCACCGTCGGCGACCCGCGACCATCTCCTGTTCCTCGCCGAGGCGCTGCGCACCTTCCACGACACCGGTGCGCTGGCCCCGAGCAGCGCGGAGCTGGTGAACGCGCTGGTCATTCCGGCGACCAGCCGTCCGAACCGGCCGATCTCGGTACTGGAGGTCGGCGCCGGAACGGGTGCGGTGACCCGGCGGCTGGTCCAAGTGCTGCGCCCCGGCGACCGGTTGCACGTCGTCGAGGCGAACCCGCGCTTCGCGGACCGGTTGCGCGAGGACCGGGTGCTGGCCGCGCGTCCGACGGGGCTCGAACTGCGGCTCTCCGCTTGCCGGGTCGAGGAGCTGGACGATGCGGCGGGCCCGGCGGGCGGCCGCTACGACGCGATCGTGTCGGGGCTGCCGTTCACCAACTTCGAACCGGCGCAGGTCCGAAGGCTCCTGGACCTGTACGTGCGGCTGCTCGTCCCCGGCGGCGAGCTGACGTACTTCGGCTACCTGGGGACGACGGCCGCCCGGACCCTCACCTCCGGACCACGGCGCGGCGCCCGGCACCGGGCGGTGGTCCGCCTGCTGCGACGGTTCGAGGCGGCGTACGGACTGGGCGAGCGGACGGTGTGGCGCAACCTGCCCCCGGCACGAGCCTGCCTGCTGCGCGCCCCGGGCGGCCGAGCGGCCTGGGACGCGGCGCCGCGCACCGGACTCCGCCCCCTGGCCGGCGAGGACACGGCCACGGTATCCGGCGAACCGACGGGCGACGCGGCTCCGGCCGCTCGATGATGGACCGGGGCCACGCCCGGCCCCGCGATTCCGGCAGCGAGGAGCCCGCGATGACCCTGTCCGTACGTGATGCCGAGGAGCGGAACCGCTTCGAGGCCTGGGTGGACGACCGCATGGCGGGCTTCGCCGAGTACCTGCGCAGCGACAACCTGGTGGTGTACCCGCACACGGTGGTCGAACCGGACTTCGAGGGGCAGGGCGTCGGGGGCGCGCTGGCCCGCGCCGCGCTGGACGACGCCCGCGCCCGGAACCTGCCGGTGCTGGCGACCTGCCCGTTCATCAAGGCCTGGATGATCCGCCACCCCGAGTACATGGACCTCGCGTACGAGAACCACAGCCGGGTGAGCGACTGATGGGCGGCGACGGCACCGCCGCGCGCGGCGCGAAGGCGTACGAGGCCCCGGGGATCACGGTGACGTTCGACGCGGGGATCTGCCGGCACGCCGCCGAGTGCGTGCACGGGCTGCCGACGGTGTTCGACACCGGTCGGCGGCCGTGGATCTCCCCGGACGCGGCGCCCGCCGCGGACGTCGCCGAGGTCGTGCGGCGCTGCCCGACCGGCGCGCTGCGCTACCGGCTCGCGGACGGCGAGGCGGAACCGCCGGACCGGCCGACGACGGTGACGCGGACCGCGGACGGGCGGTTGCTGCTGCGCGGCGAGCTGCGCGTGGCGCGCCCGGACGGCGAGGTGCGGGAGACGCCGAGGGCGATGCTGTGCGGGTGCGGACACAGCTCCGAGCAGCCGTACTGCGACCGGAGCGGCGCGTGCGGGGGCGGGGGCGGGACTGAGGGCACGGATGTCGGGGGCACGAATGGCGGGGGCGAGGCCACCGATGGCGGGGCTGCGAGTGACGAGTAACAGATTTCAGATAACAGATGACAGCAAACAGATTTTGAAATCTGTTCGCTGTCGTGCCATAGTGGCACCCGGGTCACTTCGTCCATCGCCTCCCGGCGCCGTACCGACCCTTGGAGCCCTCATGTCTGCTTCCGACCGCACCCCGAAGCCCGCGCAGCGCGCCCTCGGCGCCGCCGGCCCGCTCACCTCCGCCCTCGGCCTCGGCTGCATGGGCATGTCCGACCTCTACGGCCCCGCCGACGAGTCCGAGAGCATCGCCACGATCCACGCCGCCCTCGACGCGGGGATCACGCTCCTCGACACCGGCGACTTCTACGGCATGGGTCACAACGAGTTGCTGATCCACGACGCCCTGCGCGGCCGCGACCGCTCGGACGTGCAGATCAGCGTCAAGTTCGGCGCCCAGCGCGACCCGTCCGGCCAGTGGGTCGGCTACGACACCAGTCCCGCCGCCACCAAGACGGCGCTCGCCTACACCCTGCGCCGCCTGCGCACCGACTACGTCGACGTCTACCGCCCGGCCCGCCTGGACCCGAACGTCCCGATCGAGGAGACGGTCGGCGCGATCGCGGACCTCGTCAAGGCCGGCTACGTGCGCCACATCGGCCTGTCGGAGGTCGGCGCCGACACCCTGCGCCGGGCCGCCGCCGTGCACCCGATCAGCGACCTGCAGATCGAGTACTCGCTGCTCTCCCGGTCCGCGGAGGCAGCCGTCCTCCCCACCGCCCGCGAGCTCGGCATCGGCGTCACCGCCTACGGCGTGCTCTCGCGCGGCCTGCTCAGCGGCCACTGGAACACCGAACGCCCGCTGGCGGGCACCGACTTCCGCGGCCACAGCCCGCGCTTCCAGGGCGACAACCTCACCCACAACCTCGCCCTCGTCGAGGCGCTGCGCGACGTGGCGACGGCGAAGGGCGCGAGCGTCGCGCAGGTCGCCATCGCCTGGGTCGCCTCGCGCGGGGAGGACGTCGTCCCGCTGGTGGGCGCCCGCCGCCGGGACCGCCTGGCGGAGGCGCTTGGCGCGCTCGACGTCGAGCTCACCGCCGCCGACCTCGCGGCCATCGAGGCGGTCGTCCCCGCCGGTTCGGCCGCGGGCGAGCGGTACGCCGCCGACCAGATGGCCCGCCTCGACAGCGAGCGCTGACCGGCCGGAGCACGTCCCGGCCGGCACACCGCACGCCAGACACCCCCACCCGTACCGCCGCCGTCCGCCCCCACGGCGGGCGGCCCTCCTGTAAGGACGTACCTCCCGTGACGACGGACACCACCCTCACCGCCGAGCAGATCCTGACCGCTGCGGAGGACGTCCTGCGGCGGTTCGGCCCGGCCAAGGCCACCGTCGTGGACGTCGCCCGGATCCTCGGCGTCAGCCACAGCAGCGTCTACCGCCACTTCCCGAGCAAGGCCGCGCTGCGCGAGGCCGTCACCCAGCGCTGGCTCGACCAGGCGCACTTCGTGCTCGCGAACATCTCGATCGAGGGCGGCCCGGCCGAGGAGCGGCTGCACCGCTGGCTGGTGACGCTGTTCGCGGCCAAGCGGAAGAAGGCGCTCGACGACCCGCAGCTGTTCGCGACCTACATGGTGCTGGTCGAGGAGAACAGCGGCACGGTCGAGGCGCACATCGACACGATGGTCCGCCAGATCGCGCAGATCGTCCAGGACGGCATGGAGAAGAAGGACTTCAAGCTCGCCCACATCCTCACGACGGCGCGCGCCGTCTTCGAGGCCACGGCGCACTTCCACGACCCCGCGTACGCGGGCGAGTGGTCCGACCCGAAGGCGAACGAGCGCTTCGAGGCCCTCTGGACGCTCATCCTCAACGGCCTGCGCGCCAGGTGACGACGCACGTCCGGGCCCGGGCGGGCCGGCGCCGGAGCGAAAACCGGTCGCCGGTCCGCCCGGTGTTCGTGCAGACTTCCGCGCACGGTTGATCTCACTCGGAGGATGACATGCGCGCGGGCACCACCGGTCCCGTTCTCGACAGCCTGCACGGGCTCGCCCTCGGCGACGCCTTCGGCGACCGCTGGTTCTCGGTGCCGCTCGACGAGGCCCCGGCCGCGCTCGCGGCGCGCCTCACCCGGCCCGCGCCGTGGCACTGGACGGACGACACCTCGATGGCACTCGTCCTCGTCCGCCACTTGGCGACCCACGGCGAGATCCAACAGGACACGCTGGCCCGGGACTTCGCCGCGGAGTACGCCCGCGAGTACGGGCGCAAGTACGGCCCGTCGATGCACCGGGTGCTGCGCGCGATAGATCAGGGCGAGGACTGGCGGATCGTCACCGCCGCCCAGTTCGACGGGCAGGGTTCGCACGGGAACGGCACCGCCATGCGGGTCGCGCCGCTCGGCGCGTGGTTCGCGCACGACTTGGACGAGGTGGCCCGGCAGGCCGAACTCCAGGCGCTCACCACGCACTTCCACCCGGAGGCCGTCGCCGGCTCGGTCGCCGTCGCACTCGCCGCGGCGCTCGCCGTCCGCAGCCGGGGTCAGAACCCGCCCTCCCGCGCCGAGTTGCTGGCCGAGGTGGCCGGGCGGCTGCCGGACGGCGACGTGCGGTCCGGCCTGCGGATCGCCGCCCGGCTGCCCGAGCACGCCAGTGTCCGGCACGCCGCGAACGTGCTCGGCTCGGGCTTCCGGCTGTCCGCGCCGGACACCGTGCCGTTCGCGCTCTGGTCCGCCGCCGGGCACCTGGACTCGCTGCCCGACGCCATCTGGCACACCCTCGAAGGCTGGGGTGACAAGGACACCACCTGCGCCATCGCCGCCGGGGTGGTCGCCGCCCGGACCGGCCTCGCCGGCGTCCCCGCCGCCTGGCTGGCCGCCCGTGAGGACCTGCCGGACTGGGTCGCCGAGCTGCCGGCGACCGCCTGACCGGCGCGGCGCCCGGCCGCCGTCCACCGGGCGCCGTCCACCGGGCCTGGTCAGCGCCGGGAGTTGCCGAACAGCAGCCGGTAGATGATCAGCAGTACGAGCGCGCCGCCGATCGCCGACGCCCAGGTCGCCAGGTCGAAGAAGTGCGTCGCCACCGGCCGGTGCAGGAAGCGCGCGGAGATCCAGCCGCCGACGAAGGACCCGGCGATGCCGATCAGGGTCGTCACGATCAGGCCGCCCGGGTCCCTCCCCGGCAGCAGCAGCTTGGCGAGGCCTCCCGCGATCAGGCCCAGCACGATCCAGGCGACGATGCTCATGTGCCCTCCCGTTCTCCAGCGGACGGCCCCGTCCGACCGCTCTGCCGGTACGGACGCCCGAGGGCGGTCCGCCGGTTCCGGCACGCACTGGCGGACGGTCGCCGACCGGGCCCCGTACACGGGCGGCCGCAGGGTGGACGCACGGGCGTGGCACCCTCCCGGCACGGCGGCGGCGCCGGGATACTGCGGCCATGCGCATCCTGATCGCCACCGCCGGATCGCGGGGCGACGTCGCCCCCTTCACCGGGCTCGGCACCCGCCTGCGAGCGGCCGGGCACCAGGTCGCCGTCGCCACCCACACCACATTCGCCGACCAGGTGCGCGCCGCCGGACTCGAATTCCGCCCGCTGCCCGTCGACCCGCGGGCCGCACTCGCCTCGGACGAAGGGCGGCGCCTGCTGAAAGCCGGTTCGGGACCGCTCGTGGTACTCCGACTTCTCCGCCTGGGCCGTCAGTTCATGCCGGCACTCGGGGACGGCATCGCCGACGCCACCGCACTCGGCACCGACCTCCTGCTCACCACCAGCACCACCAGCGCGCTCGGCCAGGCCGCCGCCGAGGCCGCCGGCATTCCCAGCATCGGGCTCTACCTCCAACCGATCGCTCCCACCCGGGAGTTCGCACCGGCCGTGACGGGAACCCGGTCGCTCGGCGGGCCCGGCAACCTGCTCGCCGGCCACGCCGTCCAGACCGCGACGGACCAGCTCTTCGCCCCCGCCGTCCGCGCGCTGCGCCGCCGCCTCGGCCTGCCGCGCCTCAGCATCGCCCGCGCGCGGCACAACCACGCGGTCCTGCACGGGTTTTCGCCCACTGTCATTCCTCGGCCGACCGACTGGCACCCGCGCTTGGACGTCGCCGGGTACTGGTGGCCGTGCCCGGACCGGCGATGGCAGCCGCCGGAGCGTCTGCTGGACTTCCTTGCGGCGGTCCCGCCTCCGGTGTTCGTCGGATTCGGCAGCCTGGTCGTCCCCGATCCGGAGCGGCTCACCGCCACCGTCCTCGCGGCGGTCCGTGCCGCCCGGGTGCGCGCCGTCCTGCAGTCGGGGTGGAGCGAGCTCACCGCGGCGGACACGGACGATGTGCTCACGATCGGCGACACCCGGCACGAGTGGCTGTTCCCGCGGGTGGCCGCGGTGATCCACCACGCGGGCGCCGGGACCACGGCCGCGGCCCTGCGCTGCGGCACACCGGCCATCCCGGTGCCGGCCCAGCTGGACGCACCGTTCTGGTCGGCGCGCCTGGCTCGGCTCGGGGTCTCGCCCGGCCCGGTCCCCCTCCGCGACCTCACCGCCGCCCGCCTCGCGACCGCCATCCGCCGGACCCTCGACGATCCCCGGTACCGCGACCGGGCCGCGGGGGTGGCCGCCACGCTCGCCGCCGAGGACGGCACGGCGAAGGTCCTCGCGGCGGTCGAGCGGACTGCCGGCTGACGGGGAGCGGTGCGCGCGACCAGCGACGGACGACAAGCAACGGACGACAGGTGACAGGTGACAACAAACAGATGACAGATAACAGAGTTTGAAATCTGTTATCTGTCATCTGTCAGTCGTCCGCCATCAGCCGCCCCCGCCACCCCAGCCCCGCGTACAGCACGAACGACGCCGCGAACCCGACCGCCCACCCGTAATCGGCGAGCGGCCTGAGCGCTGGCACCAGCCCCTCCGCCGGGAACGGCCCGCCGTGTGACCCGCCGACCGCCAGCACGCCGCCGACCACGAGCGCGGCCACGGCTCGCCAGTTCCACCCGCCCGCGTACCAGTACGCCCCGCCCGGCCGGTACAGCTCCGCGAGCCGGAGCCGGGTACGGCGCAGCACCCAGTAGTCGGCGATGAGCACCCCGGCGACCGTGCCGAGCAGGCCGCCGACCACTCCGAGCCAGGTGTAGATGTACACGTGCGGGTCGGAGATCAGCTTCCACGGGAAGATCGCGATCCCGACGACGCCCGTCACGAGCGCCCCGGTCCGGAAGCCGATGAACCTGGGCAGCAGGTTGGAGAGGTCGTAGGCGGGCGAGACGACGTTGGCGGCGATGTTCACCGACAGCGTCGCGACCAGGACGGTGAGCAGCGCGAAGAGGAGGCCGACCGGGCTCTCCATCTTCGCGGCGAGTTCGATCGGGTCCCACACCGGCTTGCCGTAGACGGCCTGCGAGCCCGAGGTGACAAGGACGGAGAGCAGCGCGAAGAGCGTCATCGTCGTTGGGAGGCCGAGGGCCTGGCCGCGGATCTGGGCGCGCTGGCTGCCGCCGAAGCGGGTGAAGTCGGGGATGTTGAGCGAGAGCGTCGACCAGAAGCCGATCATGCCCATCAGCGCCGGGAAGAAGACCTTCCAGAAGCCGCCGCCCCAGCCGAGTTGGGACGGCTGGTCGAGCAGCGGCCCGAGCCCGCCGGCCTTGAGGGCCATCCAGGCGAGGAGCGCGAGGGCGCCCACGATGACGAAGGGCGCGGCCCAGTTCTCGAAGCGCCGCAGCGTTTCCATGCCCCGGGCGATGATGGCCATCTCGATCAGCCAGAAGATCAGGAAGGAGAGCCACTGCGTCCACGGGTAGCCGCCGAACTCGCCCGCGGTGCGTCAGGATTCGCCGAGGAGTTTGCCCGCGAGCAGGAAGATGCCCTCGCCGCCGATCCAGGTCTGGATGCCGAACCAGGCGCACGCGACGGCGGCCCGGATGAGGGCGGGCAGGTTGGCGCCGCGCAGCCCGAAGGAGGCGCGGGCGAACACCGGGAACGGGATGCCGTACTTGGTGCCCGCGTGTCCGGTGAGCAGCATCGGCGCGAGCACGATGAGGTTGGCGAGGGCGATGGTGAGGACGGCCTGCTTCCAGTCCATGCCGAGTGCGACGAGGCCGGAGGCGAGCGTCCATGAGGGGATGTTGTGGGCCATGCCGACCCAGAGGGCGAGGAAGTTGTAGGTGGTCCAGGTCCGCCGCGCCACCGGGACGGGCCGCAGGTCGTCGTTGGTGAAGCCGTTGGGAGGCAACTCCCCGCTGGACGGGTCGAGTTCGACCCGTCCGTCGGAGTGCTGCAGCTGTCCGCCGCCGGTGGTCGCGGTGTCGGCCATGGGTAACTCCCCTATCCGTTCCCGGGTGTGGTCCGTGCAGGGCGTGACCGCCTTGGGCGCCACGGCGCGGTCGCGCGTCACAACTGCGGGATGACGTCCGTCCCGTAGGCGTCGATGGTGGCCTCGACGGCGTCGTGCATCGCGTAGACGGCGAACTGGTCGACGCCGAGCGAGCGGAGTTCCTCCAGCCGCGCGCGCTGCGCCGCGGGGGGCCCGATGAGGCAGAAGCGGTCGACGATCCCGTCCGGGACGAAGGCGGTGTCGGGGTTCCCGGCGCGTCCGTGGTGGCTGTAGTCGTAGCCCTGGCGGTCCTTGATGTAGTCGGTGAGGGCGTCCGGGACGAAGTCGGAGTGCTCGCCGTAGTGGTTGACGAGGTCGGCGACGTGGTTGCCGACCATGCCGCCGAACCACCGGCACTGCTCACGGGCGTGGGCGAGTGCGGCGGGCGAGTCGTCGGCGGTGACGTAGGCGGGCGCGGCCACGCAGATGGTGACGCTGTCGGGGTCGCGGCCGGCCTCGACGGCGGCGGCCCGCACCGCCTTCACCATGTACTCGGTGAGGTAGGGGTCGGCCAACTGCAGGATGAATCCGTCCGCTTGGCGTCCGGTCAGCGCGAGCGCCTTCGGCCCGTACGCCCCCATCCAGATCGGCAGGGAGGCGCCAGGCCGCACCCACGGCAGGTGCATCTCGGTGCCGTCCACCTCGACGGTGCGTCCCTCGGCCAACTCCTTGATGGCGTGCATGGCGTGGGAGAGCCGGTCGAGGGTGGCGGGGCGGCGTCCGGCGACGCGCATGGCGGAGTCGCCGCGGCCGATGCCGCAGACGGTGCGGTTGCCGTACATGTCGTTGAGGGTCGCGAAGAGGGAGGCGGTGACCTCCCAGGTGCGGGTGGAGGGGTTGGTGACCATCGGGCCGACGGTGAGCCGTTCGGTCTCGGCGAGGATGCGGCTGTAGATGACGAAGGGTTCCTGCCACAGGACGCAGGAGTCGAAGGTCCAGCCGTGGCTGAACCCGGCCCGTTCGGCGCGGATCATCCGGTCGACGAGCAGGCGGGCGGGCGGATCGGTCTGCAGGACGAGGCCGATGTCCATCGGTGGCTCCAGGAAGGGAACGGGGCCGGGGGGGCGGCGCGGGGCGGGGGCCCGGGCGGCGGCCCCGCGCGCGGCGCCCCCGCCCGGCGCGCCCGCCCCCCCGGGCGCGCGGGGGGGGGGGGGGGGGATTTTGTGGAGAGACGCTGGCCATTCGGCCCGTGGTGTCCACTCGCTCGGCCGGGGGCCCCGCGCGGGGGCGCCCCTGCCCCGGGGGGGGCGCCCGGACCGGAGGAGGAGGGGAAGGGAAGGGCGGTGTCAGACCAGGTACTGGCAGGTGTCGCGGCGCAGGAAGGTGCCGTGTCCGGCGCGGCCGAGCCACCTGTCGCCGTCGAGGACGACGGTGCCGCGCGAGAGCACCGTCCGCGCCCGGCCGGTGAGTCGGCGTCCCTCGTAGGCGGAGTAGTCGACGTTCATGTGGTGGGTGGCGGCGGAGACGGTCTGCACCGCGGTGGGGTCGTAGACGACGATGTCGGCGTCGGCGCCGGGCGCGATGGTGCCCTTGCGCGGGTGCAGGCCGAACATGCGGGCCGGCGTGGTGCAGGCGATCTCGATCCAGCGGCGGCGGGTGAGGTGCCCGTCGACGACGGCCTGGTGAAGGAGGTCCATCCGGTTCTCCACGCCCGGAAGGCCGTTGGGGATCTTGGAGAAGTCGCCGCGCCCGAGTTCCTTCTGCCCGGCGAAGCAGAACGGGCAGTGGTCGGTGGAGACGACCTGGAGGTCGTTGGCGCGCAGCCCCCGCCACAGGGCCTCCTGGTGCTCGCGCGGCCGAAGGGGCGTGCTGCACACGTACTTGGCGCCCTCGAAGCCGTCCGCGCCCTCCTCGGCGAGGTTGTCGGTGGAGAGGAACAGGTACTGCGGACAGGTCTCGCCGAAGACGTTGAGCCCGGCGTCGCGGGCCTGGGCGATCTCGGCGAGGGCGGAGGCGGCGGAGACGTGGACGACGTAGAGCGGGCTGCCGGCCACCTGGGCGAGCTTGATGGCCCGGTGGGTGGCCTCGGCCTCCAGGAGTTCGCGGCGCACCTCCCCGTGGTAGCGGGGCGCGGTGCGCCCGGCGGCGAGCGCCTGTTCGACGAGGACGTCGATGGCGATGCCGTTCTCGGCGTGCATCATGACGAGCCCGCCGTTCGCGGCGCCGCGCTGCATGGCGCGCAGGATGCGGCCGTCGTCGCTGTAGAACACGCCGGGGTAGGCCATGAAGAGCTTGAAGGAGGTGGACTCTCCGGAGTCGACGAGCGCGTCCATCTCCTTGAGGACGCCGTCGGTGACGTCGGAGACGATGGTGTGGAAGGCGTAGTCGACGGCGCAGTTTCCGTCGGCCTTGGCGTGCCAGGCGTCCAGGCCCTCGCGCAGGGAGCCGCCGACGGGCTGGACGGCGAAGTCGACGATGGTGGTGGTGCCGCCCCAGGCGGCGGCGCGGGTGCCGGTCTCGAAGGTGTCGGAGGCCGCGGTGCCCCCGAAGGGCAGTTCCATGTGGGTGTGGGCGTCGACGCCGCCCGGGATGACGTAGTGGCCGGCGGCGTCGATGACGGTGTCGGCGCTCCAGGCCCCGGCGGCGGAGCTGCCGGTGGTGGCGAGGGCGGCGACGCGTTCGCCCTCGATGAGGACGTCGGCGTGGAGTTCGTCGGCGGCGGTGATGACGAGGCCGCCGCGGATGACGGTGCGGTGGCGGGGGTCGGGAGTGGTCATCGGGGTGCTCCTCAGGCCTCGGCGAGCGGTCCGTAGGCGTCGGGGCGGCGGTCGCGGTAGAAGGCCCACTGCTGGCGGACCTCCTCGATCAGGCCGAGATCGAGGTCGCGGACGACGAGTTCCTCCTCCTTGTCGGAGGCGACCTCGCCGACGAACTGGCCGCGCGGGTCTACGAAGTAGGAGGTGCCGTAGAAGTCGTTGTCGCCGTACTCCTCGGTGCCGACCCGGTTGATGGCGGCGACGAAGTACTCGTTGGCGACGGCGGCGGCGGGCTGTTCGAGCTGCCAGAGGTAGGCGGACAGGCCGCGGCTGGTGGCGGAGGGGTTGTAGACGATCTGCGCGCCGGCGAGGCCGAGGGCGCGCCAGCCCTCGGGGAAGTGCCGGTCGTAGCAGATGTAGACGCCGACCTTGCCGACGGCGGTGTCGAAGACGGGCCAGCCGAGGTTGCCGGGCTTGAAGTAGTACTTCTCCCAGAAGCCCTTGACCTGCGGGATGTGGTGCTTGCGGTACTTGCCGAGGTAGCGGCCGTCGGCGTCGATCACGGCGGCGGTGTTGTAGTACACCCCGGCCTGCTCCTCCTCGTACACCGGGACGACGATGACGAGACCGAGCTCGCGGGCCAGGTCCTGCATGCGGCGGACGGTGGGGCCGTCGGGCACGGCCTCCGCCCAGCGGTAGTGCTCGGGCTCCTGGACCTGGCAGAAGTAGGGGGCGTTGAAGACCTCCTGGAAACCGATGATCTTCGCGCCCCGGGCGGCTGCCTCGCGGGCGTACCGCTCGTGGAGGGCGATCATGCTCTCCTGGTCGCCGGTCCAGCGGGTCTGGACGAGCGCGGCACGGACGATCTGCGACATGGGTACCTCCGCAACTCCGGGGCCCGGCCGGGGAGCCGGGCCTGCGGTGTGAGGGTTGACGGGGTGGCTCTGGCCTGCGGCGCGCAGGCCGGTGTGCGGGGTCGCGGCACGGTCTCCGCGCGCCTTTCCGCGCACGCTCGGCAGGCGTGGCAGGGGCTCCGCGTGCGTCCACGCGGAGCCGCGTGCGGCGGCGTGCGTCTACGTGCGTAGAAATTGCGATCTGTCGACCGTAGGCCGGGTTCGGTGGCCTGACAATACGTTGGGGGTAACGCGTCCGGGGCGATCTTGTTACACGGACACGCGGGTCCGCCTGGACGGGATGAATCGGTCATCTACCCCGGGAGTGCGCTCCTTACTCATTCGAGTGAATCCGGGCGTTCCGGGTGCCGGTTCCGGCCAAGGTGGGTAAAACGCGCGTGGACGCCGCTTCGGACCGTTACCGTGCGGCGGCGCAGCGCGACTTCGCCCGCCGGCGTGGGCCCGGGGATCAGGGGGTGGCAGGCATGACGACGGCTCTCGGGAGGGCGGTGCGCAAGGCGCCGCCCGGGCTCGGTCCCGGCCGCCTGCTCGCGTGGGCGCAGCGGGCGGATCCGCCGGCCGGCCCGCCCGCCGTGCCGGCGTGGGCGGGTCTGCTGCTGGCGCTCGGCGCGCTGCTGCCCGTCGCCCTCGGCGGTCTGCTGTTCCGCCGGATGGCGCCGCCCGGCGGGGTGGTGGCGCTGCGGCTGGCCGGTTCGCGGACGGCCGCGCTGGCGGCGCTCGGCGGCCGCGCCGGGGACGGGCCGGCCGCCCTCCGGGCCGACGCCTGGCTCACCGGCGGCGCCGGTCTGACGCTGGCCGCCGCCGCGCTGCTCGGCCTGTACGTGTTCGGGCGGGCGCGCTGGCGGCTGACCGCGCTCGCCACCGGGGGTGCCGGGCTGCTCGCGGCGTGCTGCGCCTTCGCGGCGGACGTGCTGCTCGCCCGCGCCCTGGACCGCCCGGACGGTTCGGACGCGCCGTTCGCCGTCGCCTCGGGGCTGGCCACCACGGCGTGGCTGCTGCTCCTGCCCGCCGGGGCCGCGGCCGCGGGGGCGCTCGCCGTCACCGCCGTCCGAGCGGTGCGGGGGCTGCGGTCCCGTCCACCCGTCACGGCCCCGGGCCCGGACGGGGACGCGACGCCCGGCGGCTCCCCCGACCGTCCCGCGCTGATCCCGCCCTGGCCGGTCGTCACCACGCACGGGGCGCTGTGGCCACCGCACAACGGCGCACCGGGCTCCCCTCCCGAGGCGCCCGCGGACGCCACCGCCCGGGCGGGCCAGGCCCGTTGGCGTGACGGCTCCCGGGTGCCGCCGGGGCGCGAACCCGCCGAGCTGGGCTTCTGCGCCTCGGGCGGCGGCATCCGCTCGGCCTGCGTCACGCTCGGCGCGCTCCAGTCGCTGCGGCCGTGGCTGAGACGGGCGCGGTACCTGGTCTCCGTCTCGGGCGGCGGCTACGCGGTCGGCGCGATGCAGCTCGCGCTCAGCGACTCCGCGCCCGGCGCCTCCGTGCACGCCGTCTCGGGCCTGACGGCCGACACCGTGCTGGAGCCCGGCTCCCCCGAGGAGGACCACCTCCGCCGCCACGGCAAGTACATCGCCGACGGCTCGGGCGAGTGGCTGGTCGCCCTCGGCACGCTGCTGCGCGGCGTGATCTCGGCGTTCACGCTGCTGCTCACCGCCGTCCTGGTGGTCGGCCTCGGGCTCAGCCGGTTCTACCGGCTCGTGCCGGTCACTCCGCTGGACGGCCTGGCGGCGGCCGGGCTGCGCACCGGCGGGGCGGGGTCGCCGGGGGCGCTGGTCCTCCGCGCGCCCGCCGTCACCGTCCTGGCCGTCCTGCTCGTCACCGCCGCCGCGTGCTGGCTGCTCTCGGTACTCGTGTTCCCCCCGCTCGGCTGGGACGCCGTGCTGCCGCGCTTGCTCCGCCGGCTCTTCCAGGGCAGCCTCGCGCTGGCCGCGCTGGTGGCCACCGGCGTCCTCGCGGTGCCCGTGCTGGCGTGGAGCGCAGTGCGGCTCCAGGCCGCGCTGGCCGCGGGCCCGCGGCTCACCGGCGCCGGGCTCAGCCTCACCGTCGTGCTCAGCTACCTCGCGCTGCTGCTCGGCATACTCTGGCGCGACCGCCGGACGATCCGCCGGGGCGCGGCGGCGGTCGCCGGGGCGCTGCGCGGAGCGGGCCGGTTCGGCGGCGGCCTCACCGCCAACCTCCCCCAGTACGTGGTGGTGTGGGCGGCGCTGGCGGCCCTGGCGGCCGGATCGCTGCTCGCGCTCGGCTGGGCGGTCGCGACCGGGTACGCGTGGCCGACGGCCGTCCAGGTGGCGCTGCCGCTGGTGCTCGGCGCGGTCGGGCTCAACCTGGACCAGACGTGGATGAGCCTGCACCCGTTCTACCGGCTGCGGCTGGCAAGGGCGTTCGCGGTCCGCCGGGTCACCGAGGGCGGCGCGGTGGTGGCCCGGCCGTACGACTTCTTCCGCGAGGAGACGTGGCTCAGCCACTACGGCGCCCGGCACCCGGACTTCCCCCAGGTGATCTTCTCGGCGGCGGCCAACCTCTCCGGGGACACCCGCACCCCGCCGGGCCGCCGGGCGGTGTCCTTCACGCTGTCGCACGACTACGTGGGCGGTCCGGACGTCGGCTACGCCCGCACCGACCTGCTGGAGCGGCGGACCCGGCGGCACATCGCCCGGGACCTCACCGTGCAGTCGGCGATGGCCGTCTCGGGGGCGGCGTTCTCCTCGGCGATGGGCCGTCAGTCCAAGGCGTACCAGGGGCTGTTCGCGGTCACCAACGCACGGCTCGGCACCTGGCTGCCCAACCCGGCCGTGCTGGGCCCGGACTGGTCCGGCGTGCCGGACTGGCGGCGCCCCGCGCAGCCGGCCGTACGGCGGCTGCAGTACCAACTGCGGGAGCTGACGGGGCGGTTCCCGATGGACGACCGGTTCCTGCTGACCACCGACGGCGGGCACTACGAGAACCTGGGCCTGGTCGAGCTGCTGCGCCACGGCGTCCGGACGGCGGTCTGCATCGACGCCAGCGGCGACTCCGGGTACGCGGCCAACCTCGCCGCCGCGATCACGCTGGCGCGCGAGGAGCTGGGCGTCGTCATCACGCTGCACGATCCGGAGGTGCTGATTCCGGGGAGCGCCGCGGAGCAGGTGGCACAGGCCGCCCAGGCAGCACAGGCGGCAGCCGCTGACGGCAGGGCGTCGTCGGACGGGCCGCAGCCGTTGCGGGGGCTCGCGGCGCAGCTGTCCGCGCGGCTGTCGGAGCGGGCGGTGATCACGGGGGACATCCACTATCCGGTGCCGCTCGCGGGTCTCGCCGGCGCGGGCGAATCCGGCGCGGACGGATCCGCCGGGAGCGGATCCGGCGCGGGCGAATCCGGCGGGAGCGATGACGCCCGGCACGGCACGCTGATCGTCGTCCAGGCCGCCCTGACCGCCGACATGCCGTACGAGCTGCTGTCCTACGCGGTGGGCAACGCGGCGTTCCCGAACGACCTGACCAGCGACCAGTGGTTCGACCACCGGCAGTTCGACGCGTACCAGACGCTGGGCCGCTATCTGGGCGACCAGGCGGCTCCGCTGGTCGAGGCCGCGCTGGCGGCGCAGCGGGTGGCCGGTGGCGGGGCGGGGCCCGTACCGGCGCAGTCGCCCGGCAGCGCCGGTACGGCCCGATCGGCCGTCACTCCCCCGGCGCCGCGGCGCTCTGCCGAGGGGTGACGCGGGCCTGGAGACGAGGGTGGAAGGAGCGGGGTGTCCGAGGTGTGAGCAGGATTGGTCCGAGGTATGGACGCACTGCGGGTCCCGCTTGACTCCCGCCGCGCGGGTCGGGAAGGATCCGGACCATGGATTCCGGCACCACCCTGGTCTGCCGCCTGCACGTCGATCTGCGACGCCAGGCGAGCTCCATGTGTGCCTGTTGACCTTGCCCCTCCGCGCCGGTTCCGCCCTGTGACGTCTGCCAGGGCCCGCGCCGCGCACCCGCATCCGCAGTTCTGAACCCGCCCCCGCCCGGTGCACCCCTCGCGCTGCCGTGCCGCTCCTTCGGCACCGCTCCGCCGCGGCTCCCGGACGGCGGGCGCACCCTCCCGACGTTCCCGCCGCACCCGAGGACGCCCCATGAGCCTGGACCTCGCCCCCGACCGTCCACCCACCGACGCGACGCACGCCGCCGCCACGCACGCCGCCGCCACGAACACCGACGCCACGTACGCCGCCGACACCCACGCCGCCGCCGACACAGCCGTCGAGGAAGCCCGCGCGCCGCTCGCCCCGAACGCCCTGCGCGCGATCGTCCGCGAGCTCGCCGAGCGGCCCGACCAGTGGATCCACCACGTCCGCCTGTCGACGGACGAGCGCTGGTACCGGCGCCTGGTGGCCGACGACGACCACGAGGTGTGGCTGATCAGCTGGCTGCCCGGCCAGTCCACCGGCTTCCACGACCACGGCGGCTCGCGCGGCGCCTTCACCGTCGCCCTCGGCGAACTGGAGGAGCTCTCGCTCGGCGGCCCGGACCAGGGCCTGCTGATCCGCCGCGTCCCGGCGGGGACGGCCCGCGCCTTCGGCCCCGAGTACGTGCACGACGTGCGCAACACGGCGTCGGGCCCGGCCGTCACCCTGCACGCCTACTCGCCCCCGCTGAGCTCGATGGCGCACTACGACCTGCGGGCCGGCGGGCTCGTCCGCACCTCCGAGGAAGGACCGGAACAGTGGTGACCACGATCGACGACCTGGTGGAGCGGGCCCGCGAGGGCGTGTACCGCCCGCGCGCCCGGGAGGCGTACCAGGCGCAGCTGGACGGCGCGCTGCTGGTGGACATCCGTCCGGCGGCACAGCGGGCGGCGGAGGGGGAGATCCCCGGGGCGCTGATCATCGAGCGCAACGTGCTGGAGTGGCGGCTGGACCCGACGGGCGGTCACCGGATCCCGCAGGCGTCGGGGTACGACGTCGAGTGGATCGTGGTGTGCTCGGAGGGGTACGCGTCGAGCCTGGCCGCGGCGTCGCTGCGCGAACTGGGGCTGCACCGGGCGACCGACCTGGACGGCGGTTTCGTCGGCTGGGCGGCGGCCGGACTGCCGACCCGTCAGGGCGGCTGAACGGCGGCTCGACGACGACTGAACAGCGGCGCGACCGACCGGCTTGACTCCCCGACGGAGCCCTGCCGCAGCGGCTCCGCTCCTCGTGACAGGCGGTGAACAAGGGACAGGAGATGATGTAAGTCATAGTCTGATCAGAGTTTCCGCCGGTCCGAAGCCGGGCAGCCACGCGGGCGGAAGAACGCCCGGGCAGGAGATCCGACAGGCACCACCGCGGTCCGCACCGCCACCGTTTGTCGACAAGACCGCCATCAACCGAGAGACCGACGACAGACCGACCAACGGCGCCGCCACCGCGGGGCGCCCGGACGAGGAAACTCCCCGTGATCAGATTCGACGGCGCCGGCAAGCGCCACCCCGACGGCACCACCGCCGTCGAGGGCCTCGACCTGGACGTGGCGCCCCGCCGGGTAAACCCCCCGGGGGGGGCCGCCGCGGGGGGCCCCACCACCCCCCCCCGCTGTGATAAAAACACTAACCCTGCCCCCCCGATGTTTGTGTTTTTATATGGGGGGGGGCGGGGAGTAAAAA
>NZ_JBHWGV010000011.1:0-30395 GCF_042732955.1 Kitasatospora sp. NPDC059747
CGCAGCGCCTGCTCCACGCCGTACTCGTCCAGCTCCGACAGGAGGCCGTCCACGCCCTCCCGGTCGGTGGTGTGGTCGTCCGCGAAACGACGGTCACCCGTCGCGTCCGGCACGTGCTTCACACAGACGACGATCCTCAAGGTCATGAGCGGTTCTCCTGTCACGGGTGCACTGGATCCTTGGCCTCAGGTCATGCCGAGGGTACTGAGTGCCAATCCCGGCCCGGCCGCGCCATGCGCCCGCAAGCGCCACCTGGACCGGCATGCCGTGTCGGCTCTCTTCGACTGGCGTCAGAGGCTCCGGGACGACAATACGGCACTCAGTACCCCTCGTAAAGGAACTCAGTACCCTTCACGGTGGCCCGGGGCCCTCGGGCCGTCCTGCGGCGCCGGTCCGCCCAGGGCCACGGCGGCCTCGCCGGTGTGGACGCGGAAGGTGAGCGACTCCTGGAGGTACAGCCGGACGGAGTCGGCGTCGTGGGAGAGGTAGCCGACCGAGACGTCCTGGCCGAGGACGAGTTCGAAGTCGCCACCGCGGGCGGAGAGCAGGAGGGCGCCCTCGATGGCGGGGGCCCAGATGATCTCGCCGTCCAGGAGCCGGGCGAGGTGGTTGTGGACGGGGTAGCCGTGGTCGCTGGTCTCGTTGACGGCGGTGAACGCGTCCGCGCCGAGGAGCAGCGAGTACGGGCCGCCGACGCCCGCGAGGCGCAGCGCCGTGAGGGCGCGGCTGACGGCGTTGGGGTAGTCGCGGACGTCGGCCGGGAGCGGGACGGGCGGGTTGGTGGCGGCGGCGCGGATGCCCTCGATCGCGGCGGCCCGGTAGCCCTCGAAGACGGCGCGGTCCTCGGCGAGGGCGAGGGTGCGGGCGGCGTCCTTGACCGGCTGCCAGTCGGAGTCGCGGGCGCCGCGCTCGACGTCGTCGACGGCCTCGCGCGCGACGGTGAACGGGACGCGGAGCTCGACCACCGGCCGGGCCTCGCGGGCGTGGGCCAGGACGCCGTCGGCGGGCGGGTCGATCGCGGCGAGGTGGCCGGTGCCGACGGCGGCCAGCCCGGCGCCGTCGGGGCCGCGCAGGTCGACGGCGCGGCGGCCGGCGACGTGCAGGGTGAAGGTCTGGCGGGCCTCCTCCTCGATCTCGGCCCAGGCGGCGGCGGAGACGGGGGCGAGGTCCCGGTGCAGGTTGTCCATGGTGCGAAGGTCCTTGTCAGGGGGTCCGCTTGAGGCTGCCGATGCCGAGCGAGCCGTCCCCCGGGACGGCGGCCGGCCCGGGCGGCGGGGGCGGAGGGGTGTCGAGGAAGTCGGCGGTCGGGACGAAGAACAGCGAGCCGGTGACGGCGGTGGAGAAGTCGAGCAGCCGGTCGGTGGTGCCGGGCGGGCGGCCGACGAACATGTTGCGCAGCATCTCCTCGGTCACCTCGGGGGTGCGCGCGTAGCCGATGAAGTAGGTGCCGTACTCGCCGCCGCGCTCGAAGGAGCCGAACGGCATGTTGAAGCGGACGATCTTCCGCTCCCCGCCGTCCGGCCCGGTGAGGACGGTGAGCGCGACGTGCGAGTCGGCGGGCTTGACGTCGTCGTCGAGCTCGATGTCGCCGAGCTTGGTGCGCCCGACCGCCCCCTCCTGCTCCTCGGTGCTCAGCGCGTTCCACTTGTCGAGGTCGTGCAGGTACTTCTGGACGACGACGTAGCTGCCGCCGGCGAAGCCCGGGTCCTCGTCGCCGACCAGCGCGGCGGTCTCGGCGGCGCGGCCCTCGGGGTTCTCGGTGCCGTCGACGAAGCCGAGCAGGTCGCGGTCGTCGAAGTACTGGAAGCCCTGGACGGAGTCGACGACGGCGGCCGCGCCCGCGAGGCGCTCGGTGAGCCGGGCGGCGAGCTCGAAGCACAGGTCCGTCCGCTCGGCCCGCACGTGCAGCAGGAGGTCGCCGGGGGTGGCCGGGGCGCGGTGGCGGGCGCCGGCCACCTCGCGGAACGGGTGCAGCCCGGCCGGCCTCGGGCCCGCGAAGAGCCGGTCCCAGGCGTCCGAGCCGATGCCGGTGACGCAGGTCAGACCACCCTCGGGAGCGCGGAAGCCGACCGAACGGCGCAGTCCGGCGAGGTCGGGCAGGAGGGCGCGGACGGTGTCCTCGCCGCCGGAGTGCACGGTGAGCACGAGGAAGACGGCCGCGCCGGTCAGCGGGGACAGGACGGCTTGCGGCTCGGGCGGCTCGGGCTGCATGGGCGGTTCCCTCCGGGGGACGTCAGGAAGGCGCCGTCAGGAAGGCGCGAATCTGATCATTCGTACGATTACACCGCAGAGCGGGAGGATCGGCGCGGGCGGCGCGCACCCGGGCGCGGGGCCGGTCGTCGAACCTTCGATCTGTCGCGGTTCCCGCGTCCCGCGCCCTGCTTCGGGCGTCCACTTCCCGCTTCGCGCCGGGCCGCGGGTCCCCCCGACAATGGGATGAGAGCTCCCGAAGGGCGGCGAACCGATGGCGCCGTACATCGCGGTGAGCGCGCTGAGCCACGAGGGCCTGGTGCGCGAGCACAACGAGGACAGCCTCACGATCGGGCCGTGGACGCTCTGCGCCACGGTGACCACCAACCCGCAGACCCTGCTCTTCCCGTTCGGCCCGCCCTGCGTCGTCGCGGTCGCCGACGGCCTCGGCGGCCACCCCGGCGGCGAGGTGGCGAGCGCGCTGGTGGCCCGCCGGCTCGCCGCGGACGGTCCCGGGCTCGGCGACGAGGAGGCGGTCCGCGAGGAGCTCCAGGAGTGCAACCGCGCCGTCTACGCGGCCGCCGCCGAGGAGCCGGAGCTGGCCGCGATGGGCACGACGGTGGCCGGCCTGGTGCTGCTGCCCGAGCGGGCGGTGGCGTTCAACGTCGGCGACAGCCGGGTCTACCGGGTCACCGCGGACGGCCTGCGGCTGGTGAGCGTGGACGACAGCCCGCCGCTGCCGCCAGGCCGGCGCACCACCTCGATGGTCACCCAGACGCTGGGCGGCTCGCTCGGCCTGACCTTCGTCGAACCGCACGTGCGGACGGCCCCGCTCGCCGCCGGCGACCGCTACCTGGTGTGCAGCGACGGGCTGACCGACCCGGTGCCCGAGGAGGAACTCGCCGACCTGCTGGCCCGGACCGCAGGGGACTCGGACCGGTCGGACGGGAAGGCGGCGTTCGAGCTGTGGCGGGCCGCGATCGAGGCCGGCGGGCCGGACAACATCACGTTGGCGCTGGTGCGGATCGGCGGGTGACCGGGCGCGGAGCGAACGGCGAAGCCGTGGTGACGATACGTCACCACGGCTTCACTGCAAGGGAGTTGATGCCTACTTGCGGAGCAGCAGGATCGCGCCCGCGGTCACCAGTCCGACCACGACGGCGGCCGCGCCGTACGCCAGGCGGTGCGCCCGCACCACCGGCAGGAAGCGGTCCACGGCGTAGCGGCCGGGGCCGGTCAGGGCGAGCGCGGCGGCGCCGGCCGTGAGCAGCAGCTCGTACTCGTTGCCCTTCGGCAGGAAGAAGCCGCCGCCCCAGGTGACGGCTATCGCGTTGACCATCGTGCCGAGGATCGCGGCGCCGGCCAGCGGGGTGAGCAGGCCGATCGCGAGCGCGAGGCCGCCCGCCGTCTCGGTGAGGCCCGCGACGACGGCCATGGCGTTGCCCGCCGGGTAGCCGCTCGCGGTGAAGAACTGGCCGGTGCCGTCGATCCCGCCGCCGCCGAACCAGCCGAACAGCTTCTGGCTGCCGTGCGCGGCCATGGTCAGGCCGAGCACGAGGCGCAGGAGCAGGAGCCCGGCGTCGTAGGCGTGCGGGGAGGTCTCCGCCGGCCCGGAGGCCACCCGGTTCGAACGGGCGGAAGTGGTGGGGGCGGTCGTGCTCGGGCTGCTGCTCGGCATGCGCGTCTCCATCGATGGGGGGGTCGGTCGCGGGGCGGGTGTGGTGATGCGGCCGAGCTCGGACACCCCGCTTTGTTTAACGTTGAACCGGCCGCTCCTCGACCGTACCTTGGAGTTCGAATTTGAACAACTGACGGCGCGCCGACAACTCGCGGGCCCGGCCCTGCGCGGGGCAGGGTGGAGGCATGGCTGAAAGCGCGCACCACGAACTGGCCGCGATTCCCGGCACGCCCTACCCCGAGGCCCTCGCCGCCTTCGGCGAGCAGGTCCGGCTGATCGGCCCCGGCCAGTGGGACGCCCCCACCCCGTGCACCGACTGGTCCGTCCGCGACCTCGTCAACCACCTCACCGGCGAGCAACTGTGGATCCCCGAACTGCTGATGGGCGCCACCGTCGCGGAGGTCGGCGGCCGCTTCGACGGCGACGTCCTCGGCGACGACCCGGTCGCCGCGTGGACGGCCGCCGCCGACGCCGCCAGGCACGCCTTCGCCGTCCCCGGCGCCACCGGGCTCACCGTCCACCTGTCGTTCGGGGACGTCTCCGGGCAGTACTACCTGGACCAGGTCACCACCGACCTCGTCATCCACGCCTGGGACCTCGCCGAGGGCGTCGGCCACCCGACCCGGCTGCCCGCCGGCCTCGTCGACTTCGCCCTCGCCGCGATCGGCGGCTACGGCGACCTGTCGGGCACCGGCGCGTTCGCCCCGCCCGTCCCCGTCCCGGACGACGCGGACCCCCAGACCCGCCTGCTCGCCCTCACCGGGCGCCGCGACCACCCCTAGGAGGCCGATGACCTGCGGATTCGCCGTCCACGCCAGCGGATGCCGGACACTGGAGGTAGCCAGGGGGACGTTTCCGTGCGAGAGGCGGGCGTGCCATGCGCAGGCCGGACATCCTCGGCGAGTTCACCGCCGACCACCGGGCGGTCGCCGAGCTGCTCACCCGGATCGAGTCCGCGCCCGACGGCACCGCCGAGCGCACCGACCTGCTGGCGACGCTCACCGACCTGCTGTTCACCCACTGCGCCGCCGAGGAGGAGCACCTCTTCCCGGTCGTCCAGCACGACGTGCCCGACGGCGGGGCGCTGGTCTTCGGCTGCATCCACGACCACCTGGCGATCGCCGAGGCCGGCCCGGCTAGCCCTTCGGGCTGATCACCGCGAACCGGCCGCCCGCCGGGTCCTGGAGGCGGGCCACCCGCCCGTACGGGGAGTCGAAGGCGGGGCCGAGCGCCGAACCGCCCAGCTCTTCGGCCATCACGATCGCCCGGTCGGTGTCCTCGACGGAGAACGACACCTCCCAGTGCGGCGGCGCACCCGCCGGGCCGCCCGCCTGCTCCTTGGCGAGCGCCGCGACGCTGTGGCCCTCCGCCCGCAGCACCACCCGGTCGTGCTCCCAGCGCACGTCGAACCGCTCCGGGTCGCGGCCGTCCCAGCGGAACACCTCGCCGTAGAACAGGGCCGCGGCGAACGGGTCCGGGGTGCGCAGCTCGATCCAGACCGGGGCGCCCGGCAGGTCCAGCCGCCGGGCCCGGCCCGGCGGGCCCTCCCAGATGCCGAACGCGGCGCCGGCCGGGTCCGCGGCGAACGCGATCCGCCCGACGTCGAAGGCCAGCGGCCCGACGGCCAGCGTGGCCCCGCGCTCGCGCACCGCGTCGGCGGCGGCGTCGGCGCTCTCCGTCCCGAAGTAGCTCGTCCACGCGACCGGGATCGCCCAGCCGCCGCCCGCGACACCCAGCCCGGCCACCGCCTCGCCGCCGACCACCGCGTGCACGTAGGGGCCGAAGCGGTCCGGCCCGGGCTCGAACTCCCAGCCCAGCAGCGGCCCGTAGAACGCCTGCGCGTCCCCCAGGTCCCGGGCCGTCAGGCTCACCCAGCACGGAACGGCCGCCACGCAGCGCACCCGGGCGGTCTCACCGCTGCCCATCGCGGACCTCCTCGCCACCACCCGGCCGCCGGGCCCCTCCCGACACCCGCGGCCCACCGGCCGCCCGGGACGCCCACAGCCTAGGCCGACGGACGTACCCCCGCCCGGCCCGACACGGCCGCGTTCAGCGCACCGGGTCGCGAGGACCCCGTGCCGGAGCGCTCCCCGCCACTCCACCCTGACATGTGACACAGGTCACATTGCAGGCTGAAATATCCGGGGACGGAATCCCCGTTTGGACTCTCGTAGGCAGAAGCGGGGAGAAGTTCCCCGGTATCCTGATGAGGAGCAGTCGTCGTGACCACCGCCGCCACCAAGCCGGCCCGTTCCGCGGAGAGCGTCCGGGCGCCCAAGTTGCGTGCCGATGCCACCCGGAACCGGGAGCGGATCGTGCTGGCGGCCCGGGACGCGTTCGTCGAGCACGGTGCCGAGGTGCCGCTGGACGAGATCGCGAAGCGGGCGGGGGTCGGCAACGCCACGCTGTACCGGAACTTCCCGGACCGCACGTCGCTGATCAAGGCCGTCGCGCTGCTCGTCAAGGGCCGCATCCTGGCCCTCGCCGAGACGGCGGCGGCCGAGGCGGACGGCGGCACCGGCCCGTTCGACGCGCTCCAGCGGTTCGCGCACGCGACCGTCGAGGAGAAGGTCGGCGCGCTGTGCACGGTCTTCGGCACCCGGGTGGACCCGTTCGACCCGGACGTCGTCGAGATCCGCGACCGGATGCGCGCGGCCGTCGGCGGCCTGCTGGAGCGGGCCCGCGCGGCGGGCGAGCTGCGGCCGGACGTCGACCACGGTGACCTGTTCATCGCGATCGCCCAGCTCTCCCGTCCCCTGCCGAACACCTCCTGCCGGATGCTCGACGACTTCGTGCACCGGCACCTCCAGCTCTTCCTGGACGGCCTGCGGGCACCCGCCCGTTCGGTCCTGCCCGGCCGGCCCGCCACCTTCGAGGACTTCCAGGCCGCCCACCACTGATCCGTTCCGACCCCCAGAGCCCCACGCCCCCGACCGACCGGAGCCCCCAGGCCGCGAGGCCTGACCCCGGCATGCCCGCGTACGGCGCCGACTCTCGCGCGCCGTAAGCCCGTCGACCCCTCTCCCGCCCCGCACGCACCCGTGAAGTGAGTACCGCCATGCCCGAAACCGACGCCCGCCCGGCGACGCTGCCCGATCCCAGGCGCTGGAAGGCGCTGATCTTCATCGGCCTCGCCCAGCTGATGGTCGTCCTCGACGCGACCATCGTGAACATCGCCCTGCCGTCCGCCCAGCGCGACCTCGGCATATCCGACGGCAACCGCCAGTGGGTCATCACCGCCTACGCGCTGGCCTTCGGCGGCCTCCTGCTGTTCGGCGGCCGGATCGCCGACCTGTGGGGCCGCAAGCGCACCTTCATCGTCGGCCTGACCGGCTTCGCCCTCGCCTCCGCGCTCGGCGGCGCCGCGGCCAACACCGCGATGCTGCTCGGCGCCCGCGCCCTCCAGGGCGCGTTCGGCGCGCTGCTCGCGCCCGCCGCGCTGTCCCTGCTCGCGGTGACCTTCACCGAGGCCAAGGAGCGCGCCAAGGCCTTCGGCATCTACGGCGCGATCGCCGGCGGGGGCGGCGCCATCGGTCTGATCCTCGGCGGCCTGCTGACCGAGTACATGAACTGGCGCTGGACCTTCTTCGTCAACATCCCGTTCGCGATCATCGCCGCCGCGGGCGCCGTCCTGGTGATCCGCGAGCCCGCCGAGGGCCGCAACCGCAACCGCCTGGACGTCCCGGGCGTGCTGCTGGTGACCACCGGCCTGGTCTCCCTGGTCTACGGCTTCACCCGCGCCGAGACGAGCGGCTGGACGGCCGGCAGCACGCTGGGCCTGTTCGTCGCCGCCGCCCTGCTGCTGACCGCGTTCGTCGTGGTCGAGCGCCGGGTGAAGGCCCCGCTGCTGCCGCTGCGCGTGGTGCTCGACCGCAACCGCGGCGGGGTCTACCTGTCGCTCGGCATGGCCGTGATCGGCATGTTCGGCCTGTTCCTGTTCCTGACCTACTACCTGCAGATCGTGCTGGGCTACAGCCCGGTCCTGACCGGCGTCGCGTTCCTGCCGATGGTGGCGGGCATGATCACCGGCTCGACCCAGATCGGCGCCCGGCTGATGACCCGGGTCCCGGCGCGCTTCCTGATGGCGCCCGGCTTCCTGGTCGCCTCGATCGGCATGCTGATCCTGACCCAGATCGGCCTGGACTCCTCCTACCCGGTCCACATCCTGCCCGGCCTGATCCTGATGGGCCTCGGCATGGGCACCGCGTTCATGCCGGCCATGAGCCTCGCCACGCACGGCGTGCAGCCGCGCGACGCGGGCGTGGCCTCGGCGATGGTCAACACCTCGCAGCAGGTCGGCGGCGCGATCGGCACCGCGCTGCTGAACACCATCGCGGCCAGCGCCACCACGGGCTGGCTGGCCTCGCACATGACCGCCGCCGCCGCGGCCGACCCGGCCGCCGCCAAGGTGCTGCAGTTCCAGGGCATGGTGCACGGCTTCTCGACCGCGATCTGGGTGTCCTTCGGGATCCTGGTGACGGCCTCGGCCGTGGCCTTCATCTTCGTCAACGCGGGCCGTCCCGGCGCGACGAGCGGCTCGGCCGCCGGTGCCGAGGAGGCCGTCGAGGTGCCGGTGCTGGCGCACTGACCCCCGGCCCCGACGGGCGGAACTCCGGGTGCGTACGCGGCCCGTCCGGTGTCTCACGGCACCGGGCGGGCCGTTCGCCGTTTTCCGGGCGGGCCGTTCGCCGTCCTTTTCGCCGTTCCGCGCCGACCGGGCGCCCGGTGCACCCGGGCAGCCCCCGCCCCCTCGAAGCGGCGGCCCCGATCGACGAGAATGACGGGTACCGCGAGATGTCCGCGGGCCGCCGTCACCGGTCCGGCCCCCGGTCCCCCACGCCAGCGGGAGGACATCGTGCACGACCGCACCGAGCAGCTCTCCGACAGCAGGCACCTGCTGCTCACCACGTTCGGCGACGACGGCAGCCGCCTGGAGTCGCAGATCTGGGTGGTCGCCGACGGCCCGGCCCTCGGGGTCTGGACGCCGGCCCACTCGGGCGCGGCCGAGCGGATCCGGCACCACCCCAGGGTGCTGGTAGGCCCCTGCGACGCCCACGGGCGCCCGACCGGCCGCCGGATCCCGGCCCGCGCGCGGGTCTGCGACGCGGACTCCACCGCGCGCTACCGCACCTCGCTGATCAACAAGTACGGCCTGACGGCCCTGCTCGTACTGGCCCGCAGCCGCTTCCGGGTCGGACTCGCGGGGACGGTCGGCATCCGGATCACGATCGACGAGCTGGAGCAGCGGCTGGTCGGGCCGGAGTGGCAGCTGCCGACGACGTACTGCCCTAACTGAACCCGCGCCCAACTGAACCCGCGGCGGACACGCCTTCAGCCGCCCCCTCGCGAGGGCCCGGGTTCAGTCCCCCGCATCGGGCGCCCGGGCCAGGTCCCCGGGCTCGCAGGCCTCCCGGCCGGTCGCCACGTGCACGACCCGGACCGCCCGCTCGGGACCGCCCGGCACGACCCGCTGCTCGTGCCCGCAGCGCGGACAGATCAGCGGGATGCGCGGCCGGTTCGGATCCCGTTCGCCTTCCCGGGCGTGCCCCCGCGCGTCTCCGCGGGGACCCGGGCCGCCGCCGGGGCCGGTCACGTCAGCGGGTGGGTCGGGATCGGGCTGACGTCCTGGATCTCGCCGTGGGCCTTGGTCAGGAGCTGCGACGCGAGGTCGTTGAGCGCCCGGGCCCCTGCGATCTCCTCGCCGACCCGCAGCTGTTCCGGGTCCGAGGGGTGGCGGCTGCTGTAGCCGTGGGCGCGCACCTCGCTGCCGTCGCTCAGCCGGAGCAGGGCGGCGGCGGTCGTCCGCGGGCCCTCCTCGCGGAACTCCATCTCGATGTGCCAACCGACCAGAGTCTGCATGGCGGATCACCTCCATCGGTTACTCCTCCAGAGTGCGCCGCACCCGGCGTCCGCACCAGGCCAGAGCGGTCCGCACCCGGCCGGAGCGGTCCGGAGCGATCCGGGGGGACGAGTTGAACACGTTCAAGTCGACGGCGTAGAGTCGCGGCTGCGAGCAGGTTTGAACACGTTCAAGGAGGTGCCCGGTTGTCCGGGACGGGGATGTCAGGGATGGGGAGGGGCACGACCGAGCTGGTCGACCTGGTGATCCTGCTCGGCATGGGCGTGGTCGTCCCGCTCGGCCTCGGCCTGATCGGCGGGCCCGGGCTCGCCCGCGTCCGCCGGCTCTGGCCGCTCGCCGCCGTCCCCGGGGCCCTGTCGCTCTGGCTCCCGCGCGGCGGGTTCGCGGCCGGGTGCGCCGTGCTGTACCTGCTCGGCACGCTCGCCGTCGCCGCCCACGCGCCGCTGCGGCTGGCCCGCACGCGTTCGCTCGCACCGCGCGAGATCGCCGTCCTGATGGCGCTCGCCACGCCCTCGGTGGCCGGGACGGCCCTGGTCGCCGAGCGCGCCGGGTACCCGCTGTTCGGCTTCGAGCCGCACGTCCTGGCACTGACCGTCCCGCACTTCCACTTCGCCGGGTTCACCGCCGCCCTGGTCGCCGGGCTCGTCTGCCGGGCCGCCGCGCCGGACTCCGTGGCGGCCCGCGCCGCCGCGCTCAGCGTCCCGGCGGGCACGCTGCTGGTGCTGGCCGGCTACTTCCTCGGCGCCTGGGTGCAGTTCGCCGGCGCCGTCGTGCTCACCACCGGCATGTGGCTCGTCGGCCTCCTCACCTGGCGCGAACTGCGCACCCGCACGGCCGACCCGGTCACCGCCCGCCTGCTCGCCGTGTCCTCGGCGGTCCTCGCGCTCACGATGCTGCTCGCCCTGTGGTGGGCCCTCGGCCAGGCGTCCGGGCTGCCCCACCCCACGCTCACCTGGATGGCCGCCACCCACGGCGTCGGCAACGCGCTGGGCTTCGCCCTGTGCTCGCTGCTCGCCTGGCGCCGGCTGCAGGCGGAGACACCACCGCCGCTGCGCACCGACCTCCCGCTCACCACCCACCGATGAACGAGGGCCTCCCGTGGACGACCTCAGCTACCCCGAAGCCGGCGCCAGCTCGACCGGTCAACTGCCCGACGGGTACAACCACTTGACGCACCGCGTGCGGATCGGCCACGGCCGGGCCGCCCTGGAGGTGGCCGGCGCCGCGATCCTCGGCTGGCGCATGCACCGCCTGGCCGGTGTACGGATCGACACGGACGCCGACGCCGTGCCCGGCCTCGCCGTGCGGTGCGCGATCGGCGTCGGCCCGCTGCGCGCGGGCGCCCCGAACCGGGTCCTGCGCACCGAGACCGGCCCGGACCGCTACGGCCTCACGTACGGCACCCGCAGCGGCCACCTGGCCAGCGGCGAGGAGACGTTCCGGGTGGAGCTGGGGCCGGACGGGGCGGTCTGGTTCACGGTCACCGCGTTCAGCCGCCCGGTGGCCCTGTACGCCCGCCTGGCCGGGCCCGTCCTGCCGCTCGCCCAGCAGGCCTTCGCCCGGCGGTGCGGGCGGGTGCTCGCGCACATCGCCGCCGACGCCGGGTGACGGTGCCCGGCCGTGGCGCGGCCGCGAAAAGCCGTGGCGCGGCCGCGAAAAGCCGTGGCACGGCGGACCGCCGATTCGCCATCATGCCGGGGTGATCCTGATGCAGCCCGTGCTGGAAACCGCCGCCCTCGACGACTTCGACCTGTGGCCGATCGGCACGTCCACGCCCTACGGGTTCATCGTCGTGGACGGCCGGACGGCGCCCGCCGACGTCGGCACGGCGCTCGCGAGCATCGCCGACGGCACCACGCCCTGGGAGGGCGACGCCCCCGACCCGGACGAGGCGGACGACCCGGTCGCCGCGTTCCTGTTCGGCCTGCTCAACAGCCCGTACCCGTACGCACCCGGCGGCTTCCGCGTCACCGACACCGCCACCGGGACGGTCTTCGACCCCGGCTGCTGCAACGGCCTCGAAGAGTGGCGCGAGTGGCTGGAGGTGCTCGACGGCGAGGGCACCGGCGGCTTCGGCCACGGCCCGACCCCGCTGGCCCAGCGCCTCGGCGACGTCGTCCGGCTGACCGTCGACATGGGCCTCAAGCAGGACAGCCCGGTCATCGAGGTGCCCGTCGACGAGCTCCGCGCCCTGGTCGTGCGCGCCGAGCAGGACCTGCGCGACTTCGTCGGGCTCGCCGGGCGCTGGGCCGAGCGGTACCTCCCGGAGCACGCCGCCGGGATCGCCGCCGCGCTCGCGCGGATACCCGACCCGGTGACGGAGGACTGAACACCGAAAACCGAGGACCGAGGACGTGACCAGCTTCCACACCCACCGGGCCCTCGTGCACGACGCCCGGCTCCCCGTCCGGCGGCGGCACGCGGCGCTGCGCACGTGCGTCACCTGCTTCGCGCCGTACGGGTTCAGGGCGACCTACCACCACCTCACGCTGAGCGCCCGGATCCCGCGACGACTGGAGGCGGATCCGGACGCGCTCGTCCGCGCGGTCGAGGAACTGCACGAGGCGCGGACACTGTGGCTCGCGCGGGCGGCGGAGTTCGCGGCGCAGCGCCGGGCGCAGAAGCGGGCCGGGCGCAGGTCCGTGCCGGCTCCGCGGCCGTGGTGGCTGCGGAGGTACGACAGCGTCGGGAACGAGGCCTGGTACGACGACCCGTTCCGCCATCCGGCGCTGCGGCTGCCCGACTACGTCCGCCGGCAGAACGCGCTGCTGGACGGTGCCGAGTTGCCCGGGTGCCCGGCCTGCGGGGACGAGGGGGCGGCGGTGGCGGTCCCGACCGGGCACGGCGCGGCCGAGGTGTGCCCGGCGTGCGCGCTGGTGCTCCGGCCGTGCGGCGCGTGCGGGCAGCGGCACCGGGAGCTCCTGCCGTCCGCGCCGCGCGCCTGGCGCGGGATCTGGCGGCGCTCGCACATGACCGACGAGGGCACGCCCAGCCCGCACTGGCCTCGGCGGGCCTGAATCAGGACGGGCCCGAATCGCGGCGGACCCGAACCGTGGCGGGCCTGACGTGCGACGGACTCAGGCCCGGTGGGCCGGGACGGAGACGAGCACGGCGCCGGTGCCCTGGACACGCACCTCGAAGTGGTCGATCTGGCCCGGCTGGAACGCGGTGCCCCCACCGGTGTGCAGCGTGTCCCCGCTGTCCGGCTCGCCGTAGCCGTCCGCCGGAACGTTCCAGGTGGTGACCGTCTGGCGCTCCCCACCGTGCGAGACCGCGACCAGGGTGCACGTCAACGGGCCCTGGACATTGGACAGTTGGAGACTCACCCGGCTGCCCCAGGTGACGCCGTCCACTCCGACGACGGCCTGGGCACCGGTCTGCGGGTCGGTCGCGGAGAACTGCTGCGCGACGGCGACCACCGCGGGCGTGGCGCTGCCGCTGACCACCGCAGCCGTGACCACCGGGCCCGCGGCCACCATCGCGCTCGCGGCCAGCGCCAGCACCAGCCGCCGCACCCGGCCCCGTCGCCGGCCGGCCGAGACCTCGGCGACCAGCCGGTCCAGGAGGGCGGGGTCGGGGCCCGGGGCCGGCCCGGCCGGACCGAGGCCGAGCGCCGCGGCCGAGGCCGCGTACTCGGCCAGCACGGGCTCGACCGGGCCGAGCTCCGCGACCTGCGCCGCGCACTGCGGGCACCCGGCCAGGTGCTCCTCGAACGCGGCGCGCTCGGCGGGCTCCAGCAGGCCGAGGACGTACGCGCCGGTGTCGACGTGGTCGGCTCCGCCGGGGGCGGGGTCGGGGCGGTCGGTCACGATGTCACTCCCCGTTCCTCCAGTGCGAGCCTGAGCGAGCGCAGTGCGTAGAACACCCGCGACCGGACGGTCCCGGCCGGGATGCCGAGTTCGGCGGCCGCCTCCTTGGCGGTGCGGCCCTTGAGATAGGTCTCGACGATGATCTCCCGGTGGGCGGGCGAGAGGTCGCCGAGGGCGTCCGCGATGGTCATCATCCGCAGGGCCCGGTCGAGTTCGTCGTCGGCGGGCATCAGCTCCAGCGGCGCGGCGTCCACCTCGCGGGGCCGGGCGAGCGCGCTGCGGTGGTCGTCGATGACGATCCGCCGCGCGACCGTGACCAGCCAGGGGCGCAGCGAGCGGGCCGCCGGGTCGAGCCGGTGGATGTTGCGCCAGGCCCGGACGAGCGTCTCCTGCACGACGTCCTCGGCGCGCTGGCGGTCGCCGGCGACCAGGTGGAGCACGAAGCCGTAGAGCGGACCGGCGTGCTCGCGGTACAGGGCGCGCATCAGCTCCTCGTCCGACGCCCCCGGCCCGCGTGCGGCGGCCTCACCGCGGGGGTGCTCCTCGGTCACCACTTCATCGTTGCGCACCCCTGCCTCCCGAGCGAGTCACATCGTCACGGGTCAGTAGCCGCTGCTCGGCGCGGTGGGCTTCGGGGTCGCCGGGGCGCTCGGCATCGGGGTGGTGCCGGTCGTGACGCCCGCCTTGTCGCCGGTCGGGGTCAGCGCGTGCCAGATGCCGCCGAAGCCCTGGCCCATCGTGTCACCGGGCTTGGTGTCCGGTGCGTACCGGTAGACCGGCCAGCCGTTGACGGTGACCTGCTTGGTGCCGTCGTCGCGGGTGAAGGAGCCGACGAGCTTGCTGTCGATGCCCTTGACGGTGACGTTTCCGGTGGACTGCTCGGGCGGCCAGAGCGAGGAGCAGCCGGTGTTGCAGTACGAGTCCGGCGGGCTGCTCTCGTCCTTGTCGAAGCGGTAGAGCGTGAAGCCGGAGCCGTCGGTGATGATCGTCCCGAGCTTGGGGTCCGTCGCGGTCTGCAGGGTCGTGCCGCCGGCGGCCGGGGGCTGGCTCGGGGCCGGTGTGCCCGGGGCCGGGGTGCTCGGCGCGGCCGGCGCGCTCGGGGTGCTCGGGGTGCTGGGCTTGGCGCTCGAACCGGAGCCGGAGGACCCGCAGCCGGCCACGAGGGCGGTCACGGCGAGGCCGGAGGCGGCGAGCAGCGCGGCCCGCCGCGTGCGGGGGTTGCTGCGCATGGTGGGCTCCCGTGGTCGGGGGCGGAGTGGACACCCTTCTGTACGGACGGTGGCGGCGCGCTGCTCACCGGGGCGCCACACCGGGGAGGACGGTGGAAGAGAACGGTGAAAGGGGCGGTGGAATAGGCCGTGCCGGCGTGCCGTTGTGGCGTGCACAGGTCCGAACCGCCTCCTCCGGAAGGGAAGGAATCGCGAGATGAGCAACACGGTCGAGCTGACCAAGGAGAACTTCGACGACATCGTCCCCGGCCCCGAGGGCAAGGACTTCGTCTTCATCGACTTCTGGGCCGGGTGGTGCGGGCCGTGCCGCCAGTTCGCCCCGGTGTACGAGAAGGCCGCCGAGCGCCACCAGGACCTCGTGTTCGCCAAGGTGGACACCGAGGCCCAGCAGGAGCTGGCGTCCGCGTTCGGGATCCAGTCGATCCCGACGCTGGCGATCATCCGCGAGGGCGTGCTCGTCTTCTCGCAGGCCGGCGCACTGCCGGAGGCGGTGTTCGAGGACCTGATCGGCCAGGCCAGGAAGCTGGACATGGCCGAGGTGAAGCGCAAGGTCGCCGAGGAGCAGGCGGCGCAGGGCACGGCGTGACCTGCTGATCAACTCCCGGGCGGGGGGCGGGCGGGGGGGGGCCCGGGGCCGCCCCCCCCGGGGAGCCCGGGCCGCCGCCCCCCCCCAACGGGGCGGCGCGGCGCCGGGGTGCGGGCGCGGGGGGGCCGGGCGCCGGCGCGCCCTTGCCCAACACCCCGGGGGGGGGCGGGGGGCCCGGCCCGCCGCGCCCCCGCCCCACGCTGCCAGCCGGGCCGCCAGCGCCCGCACTTCGTCGCGCAGCGCGTCCGGTGTGCGGACGGTGAACGGGCGGCCGAGGCCCGCGAGCAGCACGGCGACGCCGTCCAGGTTCTGCGCCCGGGCGCGCAGCAGCACGCGCCCCTCGGCCAGCTCGGTGACCGTCCCGACGGCGCGCGGCAGGCGCTTGCGCGCCTCTTCGAGCGCCATCCCGAGCTCCACCTCCACCCGGTGCGTCCACGGCACCCCCGCCAGCGACTCGACGACGCGCTGCACCGGGTCGACGTCGGCCGGCGGCTCGAACCCGGTCCCGCGCGGCTCGGCCCGTACGATCCGGTCCAGGCGGAACGTCCGCTCCTCGCCGCTGCGGTGGTCGAGCCCGGTGGTGTACCAGCGGCCCGAGTGGAAGACCAGGCCGTACGGGTCGAACTCCCGCTCGCTGGGCCGGTCCTCGCGGTCCCGGTAGACGAGCAGCACCCGGCGCCGGCAGCGGGCCGCGTCGGCCAGCGTGAACAGTGCGGCGGCCGCCGGACCCGGCCCGGCGGCGGGCGCGGCGCTCAGGCCGAGGGTCTGCTCGACGGCGTCGATCCGCTCGCGCAGGGCGGGCGGCAGCACCCGCCGGATCTTCGCGAGCGCCGTCCCGGCGGCCCGCTCCCCCACCGTCAGGCCCGTGCTGCGCCCGGCCAGGAGGCCCAGCACGACGGAGGCGGCCTCGTCGGCGGTGAGCATGAGGGGAGGGAGGCGGTAGCCGGGCAGCAGGCGGTAGCCGCCGTAGCGGCCGCGGTCGGCGCGCACGGGAATGCCGAGGTCGGCCAGGCGGGCGGTGTAGCGGCGGACGGTGCGCTCGTCGACGTCCAGGCGGGCGGCGAGTTCGGCGGCGGTAAGGCCCGGGTGGTCCTGGAGCAGTTCGAGCAGAGCGAGGACGCGACTGACCGGGTGGTCCATCGGTTCCCCCGATCTTATCCGGGCGGGTTCTGTCCGGATTCGATCCTAGAGTCGTCGGCGACGGGGGCAGGCCCCCGGGTTCCCGCCGACGCGAAGGAGCGATCCACCATGAGCACGTTCGTACTGGTCCCCGGTTTCTGGCTCGGTGCCTGGGCGTGGGACGAGGTCGCGGCGCCGCTGCGCGCGGCCGGGCACGCGGTGTACGCGGTGAGCCTGCCCGGGCTCGCCGAACGCACCGGGGAGAAGGGCGACTTCGGGCTGGAGGACCACATCGCCGACCTGGCCGGCCTGCTGGTTCGGGAGGACCTGCACGACGTGGTGCTGGTCGCGCACAGCGGCGCCTGCGCCCCGGTCGGCGGGATCGCCGACCGGATGCCGGAACGCGTGCGCCGGGTGGTCTACCTGGACAGCGGGCCGATGGTCGACGGCAGTTCGGTGTACGACCTGTGGCAGCCCGACTACCGCGCCTGGGCCGACGCCTCGGTGGTCGACGGCCGGCTGCCGATGCCGTCCTGGGCCGCCATCGCCGAGCACGGTGCGAGCACGGAGGGCCTGGACGAGGCGATGCTCGCCCGGATCGGCGCGCGGACCACCCCGCACCCCGTCGGCGCCTACCTGGACCGGCTCCGGCTCACCGGCGCCGGGGCCGCGCTGCCGCAGGCGCTGGTGGCCTGCTCGTTCCCGCTCGCCCAGGTGCGCGCGATGATCGAGGCGGGCCACCCGTGGTTCGCGGGGCTGGACGGGCCGAACTGGGAGCTGCGCGAACTGCCCACCGGGCACTGGCCGATGTTCTCCCGGCCGGCCGACACGGCCACGGTGCTGGCGGAACTCGCGGCGCTCTGAGCGGCGCTCCGGGCCGCCCCCGGCGCCGCGCGTCCACCTGCTCGACCGTCTGCTCGATCGCCCGCCGTCCGCGTGTTCGCCTGCGCGGACGGCGGGCGTCGGCGCAGGATGGGCACGGCGCCGGGCACGCGGTCCGGCGCCGGTCCGGCAGGGAGACCGGACCCGAACGGAGAGCGAGCACCGCCCATGAGCGAACAGCCCGCCGGCACCACCACCGAGCCGGAGTTCAAGCGGGTCACCACCACCGTCGTCACCGGGAGCGCCACAGACGCGCCGTACCACGTCGACGTCAAGGCCGGCACCCACCCGCTGACCGCCGACGAGCCGGCGCGGCGCGGCGGCTCGGACAGCGGCCCGGAACCGTTCGCCCTCCTCCTTGCCTCGCTCGGCTCGTGCACGGCGATCACCCTGCGGATGTACGCCGAGCGCAAGGAGTGGCCGCTGGACGCGGTCCGGGTCAGGCTCGGGTACGAGACGAACGGAGCGCGCGGGCGGATCACCCGCAGGGTCGCGCTCTCCGGGGCGCTCGACGAAGCGCAGCGCGCCCGACTGCTCGACATCTGCGAGCGCACGCCCGTCACGCTGGCCTTGGGGTCCGTCTGCAGACTCCCGTCGTCCGCCCGAAGGGCGGGCCGGGCGGCGTTGGGGTGCGTGCATCGCAAGGCGGAGGAGGGAGTCCATGCGGTGGGGGCACCTCCCGGCCGTCAGGCTGGGGGACATCGGCGACCGACGACAACGCGGCGAGGCGCGTGCCCCAACGCCGCCCGGCAGGCGGGAGTCTGCAGACGGACCCCCGGCGCCGGGGTGACCATCGACACGACGGAGGACCGCGCATGACCACCACGCCCGAGGAGTTCGACGTCATCGTCCTGGGCGCCGGGCCGACCGGCGAGAACGTGGCCGACCGGACGGTCGCGGCCGGACTGCGCACGGTGATCGTCGAGGCCGAACTGGTCGGCGGCGAGTGCTCGTACTGGGCCTGCATGCCGAGCAAGGCACTGCTGCGCCCGGCGGCGGCGCTCGCCGACGCCCGCGCGGTGGCCGGCTCGCGCGAGGCCGTCGGCGACGGGCGGCTCGACGCGGCCGCGGTGCTGGCCCGGCGGGACTCCTTCACCTCGCACTGGCGGGACGACGGCCAGGTGAAGTGGCTGCGCGACACCGGCATCGAGCTGGTGCGCGGCCACGGCCGGCTGGCCGGCGCACGGACCGTGACGGTCGAGGCGGAGGACGGCGGCGAGCGGGTGCTGACCGCCCGGCACGCCGTCGCCGTGTGCACCGGCAGCCGCCCGGTGCTGCCGGCCGGGGTGCCGGGGCTGGCGGAGGCCCGGGCGTGGACCAACCGGGAGGCCACCGGGGCCCCCGCCGTCCCCGGGCGGCTCGCGGTGGTCGGCGGCGGGGTGGTCGGCGTGGAGATGGCGACGGCGTGGCGGGCGCTGGGTGCGGAGGTCGTCCTGCTGGTGCGCGGCGGCGGGCTGCTGCCGCGGATGGAGCCGTTCGCGGGCGAGCTCGTCGGCGACGGCCTGCGCGAGGCCGGGGTGGACGTCCGGTTCGGGGTGGAGGTCACCGCGCTGGAACGGGCGGACGACTCCGGACCGGTCGTGCTGACGCTCTCGGACGGCGAGCGGCTGAGCGTCGACGAGGTGCTGTACGCGACCGGGCGGGCCCCGCGGACCGCGGACATCGGCCTGGAGCAGGTCGGGCTGAAGCCGGGCGACTGGCTGGAGGTGGACGACAGCTGCACGGTGCTCGGTGTGCCCGGCGAGTGGCTCTACGCCGCCGGGGACGTCAACCACCGGGCGCTGCTCACCCACCAGGGCAAGTACCAGGCGCGGATCACCGGCGCGGCCATCGCGGCTCGGGCCCAGGGGCGTGAGCTGGACACCTCGCGCTGGGGCGCGCACGCTGCGTCGGCCGACAGCGCCGGCGCGCCGCAGGTCGTCTTCACGCAACCGGAAGTCGCCGCCGTCGGCCTGACCCTGGCGGCGGCCGAGCGGGCCGGGCTGCGGGTCAAGGCCGTCGACCACGACCTCGGCGCCGTGGCCGGGGCCTCGCTGTACGGCGACGACTACCGCGGCCGGGCCCGGGTGGTGTTCGACCTGGATCGTCAGGTGCTGGTCGGCGCCTGCCTGGTCGGCCCCGCGGTCGCCGAACTGCTGCACTCGGCGACCGTCGCGGTGGTCGGCGAGGTGCCGATCGACCGGCTCTGGCACGCCGTGCCCGCGTACCCGACGATCAGCGAGGTGTGGCTGCGGCTCCTGGAGGGCTGCCGGGGCTGAGCGCCTGATCCCGTCCGCCGTCCCCCGAGGTCACCGGCTCGGCACTGCTCGGCACTGCCCGGCACTGCTCGGCGCGGCGAGATGTGACCTCGGGTGGACGGCGGGAGACTGGCAGTCGGGGGACGTCCCGGGGGGCGGTTTCTCGTGACCAGGTGGTGTGTTGGCATGACCGAGGTGCTGTTGGCCGTCGGAACCGAGAAGGGCCTCTTTCTCGGCCGCAGCCGCGACCGGCTGAGCTGGGAGTTCAGCGGGCCGCACTTCCCGATGAACGCGATCTACTCCGTCTCCGTGGACCGCCGCGAGGGCCGCGCCCGGCTGCTGGTGGGCGCCGACAGCAGCCACTGGGGCCCGTCGGTGTGGCGCTCCGACGACCTCGGCACCAGCTGGAAGGAGCCCGCCGAGCCCGCGATCCGCTTCCCCGAGGGCACCGGCGCCTCGCTCACCAGGGTCTGGCAGCTCCAGCCCGCCGGGCCCGAGGCGCCCGGCGTCGTGTACGCGGGCACCGAGCCGGCCGCGCTGTTCCGCTCCGAGGACGCGGGCGAGACCTTCGCCCTCGTCCGGGCCCTGTGGGACCACCCGCAGCGCTCCCAGTGGGGCGCCGGCTACGGCGGCCAGGGCCTGCACACCATCCTCACCGACCCGCGCGACCCGCAGCGGCTCCTGGTCGCCGTCTCCAGCGGCGGCGTCTACCGCAGCAAGGACGGCGGCGAGAGCTGGGAGCCGTCCAACACCGGTCTGCGCGCCGAGTTCTTCCCCGAGGAGAGCCAGTACCCGGAGTTCGGCCAGTGCGTCCACAAGATCGCCCCGGACCCGGTCCACCCCGACCGCCTCTACCTGCAGAACCACGGCGGCGTGTACCGCAGCGACGACTGGGGCGCGAGCTGGCGGACGATCGTCGACGGGCTGCCCGCCGAATTCGGCTTCGCGATCGCCGCGCACCCGCGCCGCGGCGACACCGCCTACCTGTTCCCGCTCGGCGGCTCCGGCGACCGCATCCCGCCCGGCCGCCGCTGCCGGGTCTTCCGCACCGAGGACGCCGGCGACAGCTGGCAGCCGCTCGCCGACGGCCTGCCCGGCGAGGACCACTACGGCATCGTGCTGCGCGACGCCCTGCGCACCGACGACGCCGACCCGGCCGGCATCTACTTCGGCAACCGCACCGGTGACGTGTACGCCAGCCACGACGAGGGCGACAGCTGGACGCTGCTCAAGTCCCACCTGCCCGACGTGCTGTGCGTGCGCGCGGCCGTGATCTCCTGACGCAGGGCCGCCGTCGGCCCGGAACACCGGCACGCGGCCGGCACGCGGCCGGAACGGGGCCGGAACGGGGCCGGAACGGGGCCGGTAGGACGCCGGTACGAGGCCGGCAGAGGGCCTGCACGAAGCCTGTGTTCGGAACAAACCGTTGCCCCCGGTCGTCCGGGCTGGTCAGTATGGCCGGAACACGAACGATCTCGACGATGGGGCAGGCGTGGCGGAGACGGACTGGGTGATCGGGCGGACCTCCGACGGGGTGCCGGTGGTGCGGTACCGGCGGGGCGAGCGGGAGGGCCTGCCATGGGCCGACCTGCTCGAAGTCCTCGACGGATCCGGCGGGGTGGACCCGGTGGAGTTCGTGCGCGACACCATGCCGGGGTGGGCGGTCTCCGGATCCGCCGAGTTCGGCCGGGAGTTGCTGGCGCGCGGCGCCACGCCGCTGCGGCACGCCCACTCGCTGCGGCGCGACCTGGTGGCCGACCCGCCGCCCGCCGACTGGACGGACGCGCCACTGCGGGAGGGCCTGCGGGCGGCGCCCTGCGACCGCGCGCCCGAGGAGCTGTTCGACGCGTGGCGGGCCGCGTTCGCCCCCGGACACGTGGACCGGTTCGCGGGCGACGACCGCCGGGCGCTGGCCGAACGGCTCGCCCCGCTGCTCGCCGGCACGGCCATCGGGCCCGTGCTGCCCGCCAGCCTGCTCGCCGTGGACGCGGACGACCGGGTGGTGGGCGGCGTCGTGCTCACCGACCGGGCCGGTGTGCCGTGGGTCGGCGAGGTCTTCCGCCACCCAGGGCGCGGCTACCCCGGGCTCGGCACCGACCTGCTGCGCCGGGCCGTCGCGGACTGCGCCCGCAGCGGGCTCGCCGAGGTGCAGCTGACCGTGACCGAGGGCAACCCGGCCCGCCGGGTGTACGAGCGGCTCGGCTTCGCCCTGGTGCACACGGCCCTGACCGTGATCGTGCCGGGCGGCGCCCCGGCAACCGGCTGACCGCCACCGGCCGCCGCCGTGCCCCCGGCGACCCGTCACCGGGCCAGCTCCAGCACCACGATCCCGGCCAGCACGGTGACGCTGGCCGTCAGCCGCAGCCGGCCCAGGCGCTCACGGAACACCGCCGTGGCGATCAGCGCGGCGATCACGATGCTCGTCTCCCGCAGCGCCGCGATCGTCGCGAGGTCCCCCCGGGACTGCGCCCACACCACCAGCCCGTAGGCCGTCAGCGAGAGCACGCCGCCCACGATGCCGAGCGGCGCCACCCGGCCGACCCCGACCAGCAGCGAGCGGCCGCGCCGCAGCCACACGACCAGCACGAGCGCCGGCCCCTGGAGCAGGAACAGCCAGGCCACGTAGCCGCCGACGGTGCCGGCGTGCCGGACCCCGCTGCCGTCCAGCACCGTGTAGAGCGCGATCATCACCCCGGTGCCCGCCGCGGCCCCCAGCGCGGGCAGCTGCGCCCGCCCCGGCACCCCCTTGGCGAAGGCCAGCCCGATCAGGCCGCAGGAGATCACCGCGACTCCCACCAGCTCGCCCGCGCCCGGGTGCCGGCCCAGCACCGCCACGGATATCAGCGCCACCAGCAGCGGCGCCGATCCGCGCGCGACCGGGTACATCTGCCCGAAGTCCCCCAGCTGGTAGGCCCGCAGGAGCAGCACCGTGGACACCGTCTGGACCACCGTGGAGGCCAGCAGGTAGGGCCAACTGGCAGCGGCCGGCAGCGGGTTGAGCAGCACCAGGACGACGGCGCACGCGGTGTACGTCAGGTTGATCAGCGCGAAGCCGACCAGCTTGTCCGGGATCCGGTGCGCGAGACCGTTCCAGACGGCGTGCAGCAGTGCCGCGGCGAGCACGACGACGGGCACGGCCGACGCGGATTCCGGCATGGCGGGACTCCCCTCCGACGAAGCATCAGACTTGGAACGGAATTCCACGGTACACTGGATCCATGGAAGAACGTTCCGAATTTTCTCCGCTGGAGTCCCAGCTGGCCGCACTGGTCCGCACCCGGCTCGGCGACCTGCGCGGCACCGAGGCACGCGTCGCCCGGGTCGTCCTCGACCGCGGCGCCGACCTCGTGCACCTCAGCGTGAGCGACGTCGCCGAGCTGGCCGGCACCGCGCCGTCCTCGGTGGTGCGGGCGTGCCAGCGGCTCGGCTTCCGCGGCTTCCAGGAGCTGAAGATCGCCGCCGCCCGGCAGGCCCCGCGCCCGGCCCCCGCCCCGGCCGACCGGCGGGATCCGGCCGCCCGCGCGCTCGCCGACGCCCTGGGCGCGGCCCGGGAGGCCCTGGACGGCGTGGCCGCCACCGTCACCCCGGCCGACCTGCGGGCCGCCGCCGAGCTGCTGGACGGCGCCGACCGGGTGCTCCTGGCCGGCTCCGGGATTTCCGGCGCCATCGCGCTCGACCTCGCCTACCGGCTGCGCGCGCTCGGCCTGGCGGTCGACGCCCTGGCCGATTCGCTCACCGCCCAGATCGCCGCGGCCCAGCTCACGCCCACCGGCGTCTGCCTGGTCGTCAGCCACGGCGGCGCCACGCCCGTCGTCGTCGAGGCGGCCCGCCGCGCCCGCGAGGCCGGCGCCGCCGTGCTGGCGCTGACCAGCTACGCCCGCTCCCCGCTCACCGAAACCGCCACCCACATCCTCCTCGCGGGCGGGCAGGACCTGGTGTTCGGGCTGGAGATGACCGCCAGCCGGATCGCCCACCTGGCCGTCGTCGACGCCCTCACCGCGACCCTGCTCGCGGTGCGCGGCCCGCGCGCCGAGCGGGCGCTGGAGCTGTCGGCCGACGTCATGGGGCGCCAGCTGTACTGAGCGTCCGGCCACGCGCACCCGCGGGTCTGGAAATCCGGCCGCCACCCGGGCACGGTGAGCGGGTGGCCGGCCCCGGCCCCTTGCCCCGGTTCCGAGAGGACGGCAGAGCGCGTGGACGTGAACGCCAAGGCGCAGTTCGGCGACTACCAGAACGAGATCTACTTCGACGGCCTCTTCGGCGTCCTCCCCGCCCTGCCCCTCTCCCCCTCCGACCTGGAGGAGCGCGGGCAGGCCGCGCTGGCGCCCTCGGTGCGCTCCTACGTCGCGGGCGGCGCCGGCGACGAGACCACGCAGCGGGCGAACACCGCCGCGTTCGAGCGCTACGGGCTCGTGCCCCGCATGATGGTCGGCGCCGCCCGGCGGGACCTCACGGTGGACCTGTTCGGCCTCACCCTGCCGTCGCCGCTGCTGCTGGCCCCGGTCGGGGTGATAGGCCTGTGCGCCCAGGACGGCCACGGCGACCTCGCCACCGCCCGCGCCGCCGCCCGCACCGGTGTGCCGATGATCGCCTCCACGCTGTCCGTCGACCCGATGGAGGACGTCGCCGCCGGGTTCGGCGACACCCCGGGCTTCTTCCAGCTCTACACCCCGACCGACCGCGCGCTCGCCGAGAGCCTCGTGCACCGGGCCGAAGCCGCCGGGTTCAGGGCGATCGTCGTCACCCTCGACACCTGGATCACCGGCTGGCGCCCCCGCGACCTCGCGACGGGCAACTTCCCGCAGCTGCGCGGCCACTGCCTCGCCAACTACACCTCCGACCCGGTCTTCCGCGCCCGGCTGGCGAACCCGCCCGAGGCCGATCCGCGGGCCGCCGTCCTGGAGTGGACGCAGGTCTTCGGCAACCCGCTGACCTGGGACGACCTTCCCTGGCTGCGCTCGATCACCGAGCTGCCGATCGTGCTCAAGGGCATCTGCCACCCCGAGGACGTCCGCCGCGCGAAGGACGGCGGCGCGGACGCGGTCTACTGCTCCAACCACGGCGGCCGGCAGGCCAACGGCGGACTGCCGGCGCTCGCCGCGCTGCCCGGCGTCGTCGAGGCCGCCGACGGGCTGCCGGTGCTGTTCGACTCCGGCGTCCGGACCGGCGCCGACGTGGTCAAGGCGCTCGCGCTGGGCGCCACCGCGGTCGCCGTCGGCCGCCCATACGCCTACGGGCTCGCGCTGGGCGGCACGGACGGCATCGTGCACGTGCTGCGCTCGATCCTCGCCGAGGCCGACCTGATCATGGCGGTGGACGGCTACCCGACGATCGCCGACCTGCGGGCGGAGGGGGCGCTGCGGCGGCTGTGAGGCCCGGCTTCGGCGGACGCGGGGCCGGTCAGGTGGGGTGCCGGTCAGGTGGGGTGCCGGCCCTCCACCCGGACGCCCCGGACCACCACCATCGTCAGGCTCGCGGTGACCAGCGCCTCGGCCCAGAAGAACGCCGAGTAGTCCAGCAGCGAGCCGATCGGCGGACCGCCCGGCGCCGCGTTGCGCATGCCGACGAGGGCGAACAGCGTCGCCGCCATCCAGCCCAGGGCGGGCCAGACCAGCCCGCGCCGCTGCCGCACGATCAGGAAGGCGGCGACCAGCGCGGACAGGCCCAGCGCCCACATCGCGATGATCATGAACCAGGCCAGGATGAAGGTGCTGCGCGAGCGGCTGATCCGCTCGGTGACCTCCACGGCGCCGTCCTCGCTCTCCTGGCCGCTCCGGCGCAGGGCGAAGAACGGGTCCGCCTCCTGGACGTTCAGCACGACGGGCACCGGACGACCGCCGACGGTCGCCCGGAAGCCGATCGGCGCGCGGTAGCTGTCGAAGGGGTAGTCCGAGAGCCGCCCGTCGGTCAGGTTGAACGCCACCGTGCTGAAGCTGATCTGCTGGTTGGCCGGGTACTTCAGCGCGGCCTGCTCCAGGGAGGTCGTCTCGACGACCACGTCCTGCGCGGGCACGAGCGGGCCGTTCGGCGCCGCCAGGCCGCCGTGCGGCTGGACGAGGACCTTGGCGGCCAGCGTCAGGGCGGTCGCGTCGACGCGCTGCAGGACGACGTCCAGCTCCAGGAAGTCCTGCGTGGTGGCGCTGCCGACGGCCTGCGGCTGCTCACGGCTCGACCGCTCGTCGAAGTAGAGGCCGATCCCGGCCGCCACCAGCGCCGCGATCAGCGCCACGACGACGACCGGCCGCCACGGCCGCACCCGCGGGGTCCGGGCCGGCGGCTCGACGGCGGCCCGGGACCGGGCGTGGATCCGCACCCGGGGCCGGCCCGGTCGCCGCGGACGGCCCGGAAGGCGCGGCGACGCGTTCATCGGCCTCCTCGCGGGGCGGTCGAGTGGCGCGGGGGCGGACGCCCCCGTCCCGCCACCCTCGGCGCCGGGCGTCACGGCCCGCAAGCGGAATTCACCCTACCGGGGCGGGCGGATCTCCCCCCGATCACGGAAAGGTCACTGTCCGAGGCGGTGTGTAGGCTCGCTGGCATGGCGAGGGTGACGCGGGACGATGTGGCGAGGGCGGCGGGGACGTCCACGGCCGTCGTGAGTTATGTGATCAACAACGGGCCGCGTCCGGTGGCACCGGCCACGCGCGCGAAGGTGCTCGCGGCCGTCGAGGAGCTGGGGTACCGGCCCAACCGGGTCGCGCAGGCCATGGCGCGCCAGCGCACCGACCTGATCGGGATGGTCGTCCCGGACGCCCGCCAGCCCTTCTTCGCGGGCCTCGCCCACCAGGTCGAGCAGGCCGCCGCCGAGCGCGGCCGGCTGCTGCTGATCGGCAACTCGGACTACGCGGACGAGCGCGAGGCACACTACATCCGCGCCTTCCTCGGCATGCAGGTGGACGGCCTGGTCCTGGTCACCCAGGACCCGGCCGGCCCCGGCGTCAGCGGCTTCGACGCGACCGACGGGACGCCCGTCGTGCTCCTGCACCACCGCGCAGAGACGGCCCGCGGCGTGGCCGTGGTCGCGGACGACGAGGGCGGCGCCGCCGAGGTGGTCCGCCACCTGCTCGACCACGGGCACGCCGGGGTGCACTGCTTCGGCGGCACCTTCTCGCTCAGCCCGGCCGACCCCGTCTCCGCCCGCACCGTCGGGTGGGCCGCCGCACTGGCCGACGCCGGGATCCCCGCCGAGGGCCGGCTCGTCCCCGCGCCCTTCGACCGGGTGCGCGCGCACGCCGAGGCGCTGCGGCTGCTGGCCCGGCCGGACCGTCCGTCCGCCGTGTTCTGCGCGACGGACGACCAGGCGATAGGCCTGCTGCGGGCCGCCGACGACCTCGGGATACGGGTGCCGGAGGAGCTCGCGGTGGCCGGGTTCGACGACATCGCGGAGGCGGTGATCGCCGGCCCGGCGCTGACCACCGTCGGGACGGCACAGGAGGAGATGGCCCGGGCCGCGGTGGACCTGGTGCTCGGCGGCGCCGAGGGGCGGGTCACCGGCGCGCGGACGTTCCCGGCCCGGCTGGTGCTGCGCCGCTCGTGCGGCTGCCCGAACCCGTCCGGCCCGGCCTGAGCCCGTCCGACCTGAGCCCGTCCGGCCCGAGCCCGTCCGGCGGCCGATGGGCGACCGCCGGAGGGGGCGTGCGGGCGGGGAACTCCCGAGGCGCGGTGGTCAGTTCAGCTGGAAGGTGGCCTCGACGGGGTAGTGGTCGCTCGGCGCGTTGGTGTCGACCTGGCCCGGGGTCCAGCCCGCCTGCGGGTCGAAGTCGACCCGCACGGTGGACATCGCGGAGGGCACCGGACGGCCGGGGGCGTTGAGGTACCCGATGTAGTCGAGGTCGTCCCGGTAGTCCTTCGGGAAGGTCTCGACGCCGGACATGTACTGGCACCAGGCCGAGGCCGGGCAGTCCATGGTGTTGAGCGTCTGGTTCGGGTCGGTGGCCGGGGTGCCGAGGACGCCGTCCACCGCGTACTGGGCGTTGGCGTAGTCGCCGCGGGCCTGGCCGTGGAAGTACTCGACGTTGAGGTCGCCGCCGATCAGGACCGGCGCGCCGGTGCCGGCGATGCCGTTGACCCAGCTGCGGATCTCGCCGAGCTGGCCGAGCCGGGTGGCCTGGGTGGTGTCGGTGGAGGTGTCCGACTCGTCGGCCTGGAGGTGGGTGCCGACGACCCACGCGGTGGAGCCGTTCTTGTTCACCCGGACCAGCGCGGCGCCCTTGTTGGCGTGGTAGTCCCAGGTGCCGTAGGTCGAGTTGCTGAAGACGTGGGCGTACTGGGCGGTGATCGGGTACTTGGAGAGGATCATCGTGCCGCCGTTGATGACGAACCACGAGCTGGAGCAGTTGCCGCTGATGCCGGTCCAGCCGCCGCCGGAGCAGGTCTGGCCGACCACCGGGGTGCGGTAGGGGTAGAGGTCGGCGAGCTTGGCGTTGATGTCGGCGGTCGAGCTGTTGTTGAACTGCTCGTCCAGGATCACGACGTCCGCGTCGTGCTGACGGACGATCTGCTCGATCACCGGGGTGCGGCGAGCGGCCTGCTCGTTCTGGGTGCTGTCGACGACGGCGGTGCCGAGGTCGACGTTGAAGGCGAAGACGGACAGCGTGGCCGGGGCCGCCTGGGTGCCGGCGACGGCCGACGGGGCGGTGCCGCCGAGCAGCAGTGCGGCGGCGGCCGCCGAGGTGAGGGCGGTGGCCGTGCGACGCGAGAGCATGGGCGTTCTCCTGGGGGATTCGTCTACCCTGCGGATCCCGGCGGCCGAAGGGGTCACGGCCGCTCGGGGATGGCAGCGGAACGGTAGCTACTGCCCGGTACATCGGGAAGAACGCGAGATGTCTGTACAGCCCTGACCAGATGTACGACGAGATGTCTGTACATCCTTGGGGCTCCTGCACGTCACACCCTTGCGGCTCCTGCACGTCCGCCGAGCCGCGCCGCCCGCTGCACCACCGCCGGCTGACGCCCCGTCGACGGCCGCACGGCCCGTCAGCCGTCGACGAGTTCCTCCGCCAGCAGGTCCATCAGGAGGTTGTCGTGCCAGGTGCCGTCCGGCCCGCGCTCGTAGCGGCGCATGGTGCCGACGGGCCGGAAGCCGACCTTCTCGTAACAGCGGATCGCGGCGGCGTTGTCGGCGGCCGGATCGATGATCAGCCGGTGGTAGTGGTGGTCGCGCACGAGGTGCCGGGCGAGGGTGCGGACCGCGTCCGTGCCGAGGCCGAGGCCGTGGACACCCGGGTCGAGGTAGAGGTCCATGCCGGCGTGGCGGTAGTCGTCGTCGTTGTTCGCGTACCACTGGATGGCCCCGACCACCTTGCCGCCCAGCTCGACGGCGAGGGTCTCGGTGTCGGGCGATTCGAGGTCGGTGGCGACCTCGTCCACGAGGTCCTCGCCGCCGCGCCAGCGGGCGTAGACCTCGGGCGTGCCGCGGATCGCCGCCAGCGCCGGGATGTCGTCCCCGGTGGCGGGCCTGAGCGTGACGAGGGTGCCGTGCAGGATCGTCCCCATATGCGGCATGTTGGCACGGAAACGGGCGTCGGGCGAGTGGTTTGAAGGGCGTTGCCCGCACCCCCCGCGACCAGGGATGATGCTCCGCCGTGACACACCTCATCCTCCTCCTGCTGGTCATCGCCGTCTCCACGGTGATCAGCAAGGCCCTGAAGTCCCGGACCGCGCGGCCCGAGGCCGCGGCACCGGCACCGGCACCGGCACGGATCGACTACGACGCGGCGGCCTACGGACTCGTCCCGCGCGACCGGCTCGACCCCCGGCGCTCGGGCCCGCCGCGCGCCCCGCACCACCGCAAGGAGTCCCAGGCGATAGCCGACGCCGCCTGGAGCGGCAACTGGAAGCCGGCCGCCGCGTACGTCGCGGCCGCCGGGCAGGACTGGGACGAACGCTGGACCCGGCTGTCGCTGCTGGACTCCATCGCCGGCGAGGACGACGGCTGGCTGAAGGCCTGGCGCGCGGCCGACCCGGGCAACTGCGACGCGGCGACACTGGAGGCCAACCGGATGGTCCACGCGGCGTGGGCGATCCGCGGCACCAAGTACGCGCACGAGGTGCCCGAGGAGGACATGAACGCCTTCCGCTCGATGCTGCCCGCCGCCATCGAGGCGGCCAAGCGGGCCTCGCTGCTCGACCCGGCCAACCCGGCGCCCTGGGTGGTCATGGTGACCACGGCGCGCGGTGCGCAGTACGAGCCGGAGCAGTTCGAGGAGCTGTGGCGCGGACTGGCCGAGCGGGCTCCGCACCACTACGAGGCCCACTGGCAGGGCATGCAGTACTGGTGCGCCAAGTGGTTCGGCTCGGACGAGCAGATGACGGCCTTCGCCGAGCGCGCGATGGACACCGCCCCCGCCGGCAGCCCGCTGCCCGGCATCTACCTGCACGCGCTGAGCGAGCTGGAGAAGCGCAAGACCCACGCGCCGGTGCTGGCGAGCGGCGACGGCAAGGCCCGGTTGCGGCGGGTCGCTCAGGCCCTGGCTCAGGTGCGACCGGACGACGAGCGCATGCCGGTGCTGCGGCACCGGCTCGCGCACTACGCGATGCAGGCGGAGCTGTACGACGTCGCCCTGGAGCAGTTCCGGGCGATCGGCCCGTGGTGCGGCAGCACGCCGTGGACCGACGCCGAGGACCCGGTGGCGGCCTTCGACCTCGCCCGCGGCACGGCCGTCCAGCGCTCCGGCGCACAGCCGCTGGCGCCGGAGCTCCGGCCGAAGGCGGCGCAGAAGCAGGTCATGTAGCGCGCGACGCACCGTTGTCGCCCCCCCGCCCCGGGGATCGCCCGCCCCGCGCCCGGCGGGCCGGCGGGGGGGAGG